>NZ_JARDAL010000091.1:0-5973 GCF_048957595.1 Acinetobacter sp. AS5
CTGTGATCCACATTTATGCCTCGTTCAGCGAGCATTTCTTGAAGTTCACGATAGCTGATGCCATATTTACAATACCAACGAACAGCCCAAAGAATGATTTCACCTTGAAAGTGCCGACCGTGGAAGGGATTCATCTGCTGTATCTCGAAATAAATAAGATATTTAGCTTATCATGTCAGCCTATTTGCAACAGTGCCCTATTTTAAATTGTGTGCCTTAACTCTCTGTTCTAAAAGGCTATTCAGAATTTTTAGACTGTTTATTTTGAACATTCTTTTTACTCTGTGGTGGCGATGCCGTAATTGGACCTTGCAAGATGCATGGTCGTGTATGGGCGATGTCCAGAAAGAATTTGACTCAAAACTATTTTAGTTGGGAAGGAATGCTAAAAATTGGAGATTGATACATCTCATCGTTTGTTTAAATATTTTTTGATTAAATTTTCCCTTTAAAAATTCTATTTTTTTTAATGTCTTAACTTGTATTTAATATAGGAGATCCCCATAACAACAAAAGCACTACAGGAATACAACAATATGGCGAATCCACAAAAACACTATGCTAAGTTCCACACAAATATTCGATTAGGTCGTTATGACGAAGAAAGTACATTACGTGAAAAACGTGACCTTTTGATTAGCACCTTAAAAGATGAACTCAAAAAGGATCCAAATGGTCCTCAATTTGTTGAATACTTTAATCAAGGTAGTTATGCCTTGGGCACAGGGATTAAGCCTAAGAATGGAGATTATGATATTGATGTAGGAGTTTTATTAGATTGTGACAAAGAGGAATATGGCTCAGTAGAAATTAAAAAAATTGTTAGAGATGCTTTAACTCATTCAAATAGAACTGTAACGATCAAACGACCTTGCGTAACTGTCACTTATCTCAAAAATGGTAGTCCCGATTATCATGTAGATCTGCCCATCTACGCTGAAGACGACAAAGGCAATATGTATCTAGCTCGAGGTAAGGAATTCTCCTCTGAAGACCTTAAGACTTGGGATATTTCAAATCCTACTGAACTTACCGATACAATTTTGGGAAAATTTGAAGATGATTCAGATTTACGTCATCAGTTTAGACGATGTACTCGCTACTTGAAACAATGGCGAAATGAGAAAGGTCTAGATTTTTTTAAGAGTATTGCTATCACTACAGCTGTATATGAGCATATAACAGCTGAAGATTATGAGAATGATAATAAGGTATTACTTTCTATAGTAAATAATGTATTAGATCAATTCACTACCTTTAGCATTGATCCAGAAAATAACGAGTATTACTTCAGACTCGTAATTAATTTACCTGCACATCAAGGTGTAGACTTACTCGAAAAATTGACCCGAAAACAAATGGAGCACTTAAAATCAAAACTTGAAGATTTAAAATCATCTTTAGAAGCTGTAAATGAGGAAACTGATACAGTAGAAGCTTGCAAAATTTTAAATAAAACTTTTGGAAGACAATTCCCTATCCCTGAAATACAAGAAGTGTCCGAACCAGTAGTACAAACTTATTACACTCAAGAAGGAAAATCTGCTTAGGAAAACTCAATGTTTTTTGATAACCCAAAGTTAGACAATATTGAAAAGCTATTAAGTGAACATGGAGCTCAAAATATCCATGTCACTTCTATTACTAAGGATTGGGTTAATCTAAAATTTGATTTTCTCATTAATACACAACAGGTTTGCCTTGGTCTAATTTTTCAAAATAGAGCTAATTGGACGATACCTCCCATTTTTAGAATATTGACACGACCAATGTCTGCCTTAGATCATGTGAGTCAAAGTGGGGAAATTTGTACTACGGATCATCAAGGTGAAAACTTTGAAGGCTATAGACATAAAGAACTTATTACTGAATTCTTTGAAAGGGCTATAGATATACTCAAGCAATCTTTTATTAATTTTCAATTAAACAACCGAGTAAGCTTGTATAACGAACTAGAAGGATATTTAGGCAGCACTCAAAATATAAATGAGGATGTAATATTACATTGCGACCCTACTTCTACATTTAATTTATATGGTTGGTTAAGAAAATCATCAAAAGGGAATCATCAAATATTAGAGCATATTGATGATGGCGATAGTTCTTACATAAACCACAACCAGCTCACAAAAGTAAAAATTCATAAGATATTATTAGAAGATGCTTCTGTTTTCCCCATACCAGATATAGGAGATTATTTTAATGAGGACTATTTTCTAAAAATTGTTAATACCCTCTCTAATGAGAACAAACGATCTTTGTTAAAACAAGGCAATCATTATGCCCTAGTGGGAATTCCAAATGAACATGGATTTGCTTATGTGATTTTTTATTATGCCATTTGGTATTCTTTCAAAGAAAAAGTATCCTTCAAAGGCTTTAAAGTCTCTTTAACACAAAGAGCGTGGATAGATTATTTATTAAATAGAACGGGGCAAGAGAAAAAAACAAGACATATAGCGATTATCGGATGTGGGGCTTTAGGCTCAAAGATTGCAGAGATATTAGCTCAAACAGGCGTAAATAAATTTTCTTTCATAGATCCAGAGCTTTTAAAAACAGATAATATTTATCGTCATTCTTTAGGTTTGCAGTATGTTAATACCTATAAATCTACTTCTTTAGCTAATAAGTTTTTAATAGAAAGGCCCGGATTAACTATTTTTCCATTCGTAAGCCATGGTGAAAGCTGGATAAAATCAAAAATTACTGAAGATATTGATACTATCATCATAGCAATTGGCCATACTCCTACTGAGATTTCTCTCGTAAAAACTATTTATGAAATAAGTGCAAACATTCAAGTAATAATAGGCTGGTTAGAACCTTATGATTTAGGTGGACATTTTATTTCTTTCAATAATAAACATGTAGGATGTTTAAACTGCTTATATTTTGATGAAAAATCAAATAAAAGTCTTACCCCTATGTATAAATATGTACAATCTGGACAGCTAATTGCTAAAAATATTACAGGGTGTGCTGGTGCATTTACCCCCTTCTCTTCTTTAAATTGCATGAAGCTAGCAAGCTATATTTCTGAATATGTCCTGAATCAACAATTAGGATTTGTTTCTATTTCTGGCGACAATCAGAATGCAAATAAAAATGGAATAATTACTACCCCTTTTTATAATTCAGTAAATAATTCAAATGGAATTAATATATTGAATTTAAAAGAAATTTATAAAGAAGTATGCCCATGTTGCAATACATAACTCAAGGGAGGATTAAATGTGACACACCTACAGGCCAAGTCTTTATTATTCAAGCAAATGTTTTAAAGAGTTTAAAGCAATTTATACAATTAGAATCAGATTCTCCAGAATCGGGTGGCATTCTAATTGGAAGAACAGACATAGAAACTAAAGCTAAAATCATTGAAAGCTTTACCTCTCCTATGGAAGGAGACTGTCAAACACGTATGTCTTTCTTTAGGTCAAAGTCCCACCAATATGCTTTAATACAAGCTTGGAACGAATCTAAAAAATTCTATAATTTTCAAGGCCTATGGCATACACATCCTGAAGATGTACCAACACCCTCTCCAACCGATTTAAGGGATATAGATACTGTTCTAAATGGCATTACCAATCTTAATGACCCAGTTTTATATTTAATAATCGGAAGAGTAAAAACTGGAATCTGGATTGGTAGAAAAAATTTTAAAATCAAACTGTTAGGTTATATTGAGTTAAATTGAAAATGCAACTAGACCCATCCCTAAGTTTACAGACTTCTTTATCAGCAATAGATGATTTATCAAATGCAAATAAATATATAGAAGAAATTTTAAAGCATATTTGTATAGATTCATTAGGTGTATTAGTTGATGAAGAACGTAAAAATATAATTTTTGTCTTATTGAAAAATAAAAGCCCTGAAAGTTTTTTCCGTATAATTCTCAATTATGATGATACTTTAACTTTTGTCCGAAGATTGCTTGCCAAAAAAATTTCCATTTATGCACGCTTTCTTCAAGGTCACATAATTGATGCCCACACTCTACATGATTTTGAAAAGTTAAAAGAAACATGGAATTTAACCTCCTCTCAAGAGAGCGAAGTTAAAGATGTAGATTTTGTTCCTAGAAAGATTCCTAAACAAAAACCAAACCCTGTAAACCAATTAGAATATTTCATAAAAAGAATTTTTGATTTTGAGCATCTTACAGGTAGGGGTAACGATTTATCTGAAAAAGATAAAAACCAGATTTATCTCTCAAGTCATGGCCGATGTATGTTTAAAGGATGTGGTGCAAAATTAAACATAGATGAAATAACTGGATTTGAAGGTACATATGGCGTTTTAGCTCATAATGTTGCAGCATCAGAAAATTCTACTCGCGGTATCCCCTTCTTCTCATATCAACTATCAGATGATCCAACGAATATTTTATTATTATGTGAAAAACATCATAGGTTAATTGATAAAGTTGCTGGCGCAGAATATACAGCTTCAAGACTCTCGCAAATGAGAAGTAATTTCACAGCACAATGCGAAGATTTATTAGATTCTTTAAGCTTTACTCCTATGCCAGTGTATTTATTTTTCTGGCCCGTGAATCGCAATATTCCTCAGTCTCCTTCACGACGTGATATTGCAAGCTGCCTTCTCCCATTAAAATCTATTTTGCATAAAGATAAGACACTAATTCATGAACCATTACCAGCTCATTTAAGAGCTTCAGCTGATGAGTTCTATAAAAAGTATTTTTTAGAAGAATTTGAAGTTCAAACAGAACAATTACTTAGGGAAACTAAATTTGATGATAAGAGAGTAGCTATTTTTGGCTTCGGCCCTATGCCATGCCTAATAGCATTAGGAAGTAAATTAGGAAATAAAGGGAAATTTATACCTATGCTTATGTATAGGGATGGAAGTTGTTGGATGTGGCCTGATCTTATATGTACAACCAAAGCGTATGAAATTAATAATTTCAGTGAAATAGAAGATTGTACTGAAATTACTATTAGATTGAATCTCACTGCTGATCCAGAAACCTCTAAAAATAAGGCTGTTGAATTAGGACATCCGGTAATTAATATTACTGCTAAACCAGAATATATGGGGAATGGAGCAATAAGAAATCCTGAACGAGGACTAAGTTTCATGCAAGATATTCATGCGTTATTTCATAGTCTAACAGATAAAGGAATTACCAAAATTCATGTCTTACCATGTGCATCCAATGCTGCTTGTATATGGTTTGGACAAGCATTTGATCTGCATCATCCTGAAATGGTTATTTATGATTACTTAAATAATTCAATGGTTCCAAGACTTCAAATTCGAAATAATGGAAGCAAGAATGAAATCGCTGTAATTTAAACAGTATATTTGATAGTACTTTCATACCATTAGATTTAAATATGACATTAGTAAATGGAGTTTAGCTCTAATGGGGCTTTGTTGCATAAATATCTAAGACTATGATTTTGTTTAATTTATTTTTGGATTAAAATTTAAACAAATCCTTAAAAATCAGTATCTTGAAGAATGTTTATACAACAAAGCCGTTTTAAACTAAAAAATGTTTGTAATACTATTTTATTTAAATCACTCTGCGATCTAGGTATTAAATTTAAGACTTTCCATGGTTTTAAATAATCTTGCAGATTTTTTTTGTGGTTCGAGAATATTTAAATCTTTATTAATATCAAAATTTGAGGGAATTCCATTTGTATTTTTTGCTAATAATTCCTTAACTAAATTTGTTGGAATAGCTCCATTTAAATGAACGTGTAAATCACCCTTAGGAAGATTCACTATCATATCTTCATTAATTTTTTGTAGTGCAGACATAAGTGTAGAAATTAATATAGCTGATTGAATTTTATCATAAAATCTATTTCCAAGTTATTTATTTTTAAATTTTTCTATTTCAATTCTGAATGGCTTTGTTGCACAAACCTATCTGTAAAGGGTTTTTCAGCGATATAATTTTCAAATGAAGAAGCCTACACACAAAAT
>NZ_JARDAL010000092.1:0-5825 GCF_048957595.1 Acinetobacter sp. AS5
TCATTTTATTATGGTCAGCCTCAGGGTGAAGTGTGTCTAATCAACAGGGTTTTCGGTCTCTAAGTACTTTTTAAAGGAAACATCATCGACTCAAATCTCTATTTGCAACAGTGCCAGATCAACTATAGTGTCTTCAATAAACTGGCTGGACTACAGCAGAATCAAGTGGTTGAGAATAAAAGATTAGGCTCGGTTCTGGCGCATATCCAACAACAGCATGAAGAACTGGAACAGCAAAACAAACGTAATCGTTCTCAAAAGATGCCAAGCAGACGTGCACAGAAAACAGCAATTCAAGAACGAAATCTAAATCCTGTGCTTGACTTGGAAATGTCCATATAGGACATTTCTATTTGGTTATTAGGTAGGACATTTCTACTTAGGAATAACACAAAAATGGGAGCTTAAGCTCCCATTTTTACTGATGATTTTTTAATTCTTTTAGCATGGCATCTCGTAAGATTTCATTCATGCGTGTCTGATAACCTTTACCTTGTGCTTTGAACCATGCAAGTACGTCAGCATCTAAACGAATAGATGTTTGTTGCTTCACTGGACGATAGAATTGATTGTGGCGTACAGCATTACTCCAGTCGGTAATTTCAGGCATATCTGATAGATCTAGATGATCGTCAGGAACCGTGCCTTTAGCAAGCAAGCGTTCAATTTCAGCATCTTGCTTGTCGCTGAATTTTTCATTCAGTTCTTTGCGTGAGTGTCTAACCATGCTCATATTTATCTCGCTCTGCTTTAGTTACCTGTCTTGCACTAATAATTCTTATGATTTCACAGTCATCTTCATCAAAGATGGTATGAGCTACTAAGAGCATTAGTACGCCTTTCACTTTTCCAATGGTCTGCCAACGTTCTTCACCATCGGTATGTCTGTCCTGAATTGAGATCCTCAGTGGATCTTCAAAAACAAGGCTTGCAGTTTCGAAAGAGACATCGTGCTTTTTCTGATTCTTTCGATTCTTTGCCTCATCCCATTCGAAATACTGTTTCATAAAAAACATTCAAATTTGTATATACAATACTGTATCACAAAATTGTATCACTCAAGTTGAGAAGCGTAATTTTTAGTCGAAATTATTGGCAAGAACTATTAAAACCGCTCATAAAAAAGCCGACTTGTTTCAAAATCGGCTTTTTGGGCATTTTTGGCTTTTTAAGGTTTTATTAAGTGTCTGATATTTATATTAATATACAAGTGTATTGCGTATAACCACCATTATGTTAAATTGATGATAATGTGTTCAATTAGGAGAGCTTTTTCAGATTTTCTACCTATAGTCGACTTAGACATTACCCATCCACGAATCATTCCAGCAACAATACAAATTGCTAAAAATAAAGGGAATGAGCCAAAACCTTGAGGTTTATGTTGAAGGAATCTAATGATATGAAAATAAGAGCAAAACTACTTCCCTATCCAAGACCACCATAGAAGAAGATCCATTTAAATTTTTTGTTTAACACTGATTCATGTGTCATTTTTGGATTTTCTTTTGATATAAAAATAAACACCTAGTTCTAAAAATATAAAATAGGAAAAGTTTCGTAAGAGAGTTGTTAGAAAGCTAGACTCTCCAAAAATAATATCTCACTTCTTTCGTTTATATACCCATACTCAATTTTAATATTTTATGTTGTATCAAACTGATAAAAATTCTCTACATGAGAAAGATTATTAGTTATTATTTAGTGAAGAAAATAGCACTGCGAGTTGAACATGAATGTCTATGCAGAACATTCAAACAATGTATTAACTATTAATAAATTAAGCAAAAAATTCGGCTCACATTTTGCTGTTAATCAAGCCACATGGTCTGCAACGAGTGGGCAAATCATTTGCTTACTCGGACATTCAGGTTGTGGTAAAACCACCATGCTACGTTTGATTGCAGGTTTAGAAGAACCGAGTAGTGGCTCAATTCAGCTTGAACAAAACATTCTTTGGAATGAAGAACAGCACATCCCTGCAGAAGCACGGAATATTGGTCTGGTTTTTCAAGACTATGCGTTGTTTCCGCACCTGAATGTGCTGGAAAATGTGATGTTTGGGTTAAAAAAGTTCTCAAAACAGCAGCGACAAGAAATTGCAGAACAAGCCTTAAAACATGTTTCCATGCATCATCACATGCATAGTTATCCATACACCTTATCGGGTGGAGAACAACAGCGCGTTGCTCTGGCGCGTGCTTTGGCTCCTAAACCCCATGTGTTACTCATGGATGAACCTTTTTCTAATCTGGACCATCGGCTACGTGATCAAATCCGCCAAAGTACGATTGACCTTTTAAAAAAGACAGCAACCACTACTGTTATCGTAACGCATGATCCGGAAGAGGCTTTGCAAATTTCTGATCAAATTATATTGATGCATCAAGGGAAAATTATTCAGATCGGCACACCTAAGCAACTTTATTTGCAGCCCTCAACCCTGTTCGCGGCACGCTATTTTTCTGCTTTGAATGAAATACCGGCCAAGCGGTTAGATCATCAAATCAAAACAATTTTTGGTCACATCGCACTACCTGAAAACTTAGCATATGCTGAAAAATCGATTTCCTGTTGTTTCCGTCCGCATCAGGTACAGGTTTGTAGAGAACCAGTCGAAGGCGCTGCCGCAGCAAAAGTCATTTCATCCAGTTTTATGGGTCACGCTTACCAGTTACATCTGCAACTTGCTGCTGAGTCGACCATTTTATTGGCTCAAGTTGACCATCTCCAGCATTTTTTTGAAACTGAACAAGTCTATGTATCCGTAGACTTAACAGCATGTTTCTTCTTTGCATCCGATGACGACTCTAACATAGCCATCACATCTCAGCTTGAACAAGCAGTTCAGGTTTAAACTCTGTTAAGGAAATAAGAAATGAAATCACTATCGAAAGTTCACCTTCTTTTAACTGGTCTAGTTGCCTTTAGCTGTAACTGGGTAAATGCAGCTGAAGTCAACCTTTATACCACACGAGAACCAGTTCTAATTCAACCTCTTTTAAAAGAGTTCAGCCAAAAAACTGGGGTGAAAGTCAATACTGTTTTTATTAAAGATGGGTTGCTTGAACGCGTTAAAGCTGAAGGCCGACGTTCGCCTGCAGATGTGATGCTCACTGTCGACTTTGGGAATTTGGTGGATTTAGTCGAAAGTGGTTTGACGCAACGTGTAGACTCAAAAGTATTGAACAGCTCAATTCCGGGTAATTTACGTGCTGCAAATGGGCACTGGTATGCATTGTCAATGCGTGCACGTGCAGTTTATGTTTCTAAAGAGCGCACTCCCATCACTGCTATTTCTTATGAAGATTTGGCTAGTCCAAAATGGAAAGATAAGATCTGTATCCGTTCCGGCAGCCATCCTTATAACACAGGTTTAATCGCAGCCTATATTGCCCATCATGGTGAGAAAGAAGCTGAAAAATGGTTACGTGGTGTAAAAGCGAATTTAGCACGTCCTGCGAGTGGTGGTGATCGTGATGTAGCACGGGATATTCTCGGCAAGATTTGCGACATTGGGGTAGCAAATACCTATTATGTTGGCACCATGCGCACAGGTGATGCAGAGCAACGACGTTGGGGCAATTCCATTAATGTGGTTTTACCGCGATTTGAAAATGGTGGTACACACGTCAATGTTTCAGGTGCCGTCGTATCTAAATATGCGCCCAATCGTAAAGAAGCAGTACAATTGCTCGAGTTTTTAGTCTCTGACCATGCTCAGGCGATCTATGCGAAAAGCGATTTTGAATATCCAGTGAAACCTGGGGTTAAAATTGACCCGATTATTGCAAGCTTTGGCAAACTCAAGGTGGATTCAATTCGCTTAAGTGAAATTGCCCGATACCGCAAAACAGCCAATCTTTTGGTTGATAAGGTACAGTTTAATCACTAAATCTCGCTCGACTTACAGGGAGGATTTACTCTCTCTGTAAGATCAGGTTTGTTTCCACCTCTCATCATACCTAGATCTTCAATGCCAAAAAAGAAATTTGAATTTAGTTCGTTATTTTCGCTAAGTGGACTATTGACGCTTCTCGCCTGTTTACCCGTCCTTGCTTTAGTTTGGACAGCACTGCAAGGCAATAGTGATATTTGGGAACATCTGATTCGCTATGTTATCCCACCTACATTGGTAGAAACATCTTTACTTCTACTTGGTGTTGGTCTACTGACCATTCTTATTGGCACAGGAAGTGCCTGGATCGTCACGGCTTATCAATTTCATGGTCGAGCTTTTCTCGACTGGGCACTACTGTTACCTCTTGCAGTACCCACCTATATCATTGCCTATAGCTATATCGATATTCTGCATCCCATTGGTCCCGCCCAAAGCCTGCTGCGAGACGGGTTGGGGTTAGACATGCAACAGCTATGGTTCCCTAATATCCGCTCGGTGTGGGGAGGAATCTTTTTATTAAGTTTCGTCCTTTATCCCTATGTCTATTTAAGCACCCGCGCAATGTTTTTAATGCAGTCAGCAAGTCTGATTGAAGTCGCACGCAGCTTGGGACTGAAACCCGATCAGGTCTTTTTGAGAGTCGCGATGCCACTCGCTCGACCGGCAATTGCAGTGGGCACCAGTCTGGTTTTAATGGAAACCATTAATGACATCGGTGCAACAGAGTTTCTTGGCATTAAAACACTAACGTTATCCATTTATTCAACATGGATCAACCAGTCTGATCTGGCAAGTGCCGCACAGATTGCCATTTTTATGCTCATGATCATTACCTTTTTAGTGATCATAGAAAGGTTGGGACGACACAAACAGCGTTACATGAACTCGGCTCAACGCAGCCGGCTGATGTCTCCTCAACCCATTAAAGGAACCAGAGCGCTAATATTATTCGGGCTTGGACTTATCCCTGTTTGTATTGGGTTCCTCATCCCGTTCAGCCATTTATTGGTGGAGTCTTATAAACGTATTCAATACGCTGGTTTTTCTGAATATTTATTACAAGCTTCGATGAATACCCTTACCTTAGCCAGTATCGCCACATTCATTACCATCCTTATAGGTTTCTTGATTGTCAGCGCTGCACGATTTAGCCGAAATACCTGGTTTAGTCGTATTGCAAGTTTAGGCTATGCCATTCCGGGTACTGTGCTCGCAATCGGCCTTATGCTGTCGTTGGGTGCTCTCGATCATGCGGTGGCAGATTTTCTTGAATTCAAGCTCGGCATTTCTACAGGGTTACTATTTTTGGGTACTAGTTTCACTTTGATCTATGCCTATGCTGTTCGTTTTCTGGCCATTTCGATTGGTGGAATAGAGTCTGGATATAACCGGATCCATGGGGTTATTGATGATGCTGCACGCAATTTAGGACAGAACAGACGGGGTATTTTATGGCGAGTTCATTTCCCACTTTTACGCCCTGCGATCATCTCGGCTGCATTATTGATCTTCGTAGACTGCATGAAAGAATTGCCTGCCACTCTGTTACTAAGACCACTAAATATGGAAACGCTTGCTACACAGCTATATGCGGAAGCCTCAAGAGGCACCTATGAAGATGGTGCAATAGCAGCTTTACTCATTGTATTGGTTGGCTTAATCCCAGTTATTTTACTTGCTCGAATGGGTAAAACTGGCCGATAAAATAGCTGTTATAGCGAAAGAAATACACAAAGCAATGTAAAAAAGCTGATTAAACAGCTATTTTTCATATGTCATAAATATATTCCATCGCTTATCCTTTTGACGGTTATTGAGAAGATATATTTTTTAAGGGGAGTTTAACGGGCACTGTTGCAAATAACCACGAATGGTAAGCTGAAGACTGTTTTAGCTAAAGGTGCAGCATATGAATCCTTTCCAT
>NZ_JARDAL010000093.1:0-5701 GCF_048957595.1 Acinetobacter sp. AS5
CATTGAGTTTAGAACTGTAATGTGGATTTATTCAATTAGATTTGATGTAAGTTGTTGATTTTACATTTTGCCAGTTTAAGACATTAATGTAAAAAGACAATGAGGAAGAACAACGAGTAGTGCATAAATCAGTGTTCTTGAACAACGCAAACAACAATAAAAATTAGTACTCAGCATTCACCAAAGTTTTGTATTGAGAATATTTCGTCAAATTTACTGTGTCACGTACTTGGCCATATTGAATACTGCCTAGATCTGAGTAGGTAAGGTTTTTCTTTTGAGATACTGCAACCAATAATTCATAGTTATTTCTTTGATTGAGTTCAATTGCTGAAGCGATATTTTTGTCTTGGCTCACTTGAGAAGTAATGCTTTGGATCTCCTTTCTATCTGAAGCAGATACATCCAATGTAGTTAAATAAAATCCGATCGATAGAAATATTGTGGCGGTTAAAGTGAATAGGGATGCACCAGTAAGATAAACGGCGCGTAGAGTTCTATACTTTGTATAAACCACAACTGAAGATAAGCAGATTGCCAAACATAGCGCAAGAATAACGGCATGTTGGTCTAGATAATCTGAGAAAAGCATTGTAAAGCCTGAAGTACAAAAACATGTTATATCACTTAGCTACCAAGCCATTTGTAGTATTTGAGACTTATCGTATATATGAAATATAAATAGCAAACCTTTGGTATATACTGAATCGGTTTAAAGTGCTGAAACAATAGGCTTTAGAAATAAAATACTAGTCAAAATGTGAATAATCAGGGGGTACACATGGGGCAAGCTAAGCAAAGAGGTACAGCTCAAGAACGTGCTGAAAGTGCAATTCAAAGTACGATTGATGCAACCTTGGCAAAGATTAAGACCGTACTTGATGGATACTATCAAGACATGCCGAATAACTTCTCGCAAGCTGAAAATTACTTTACTGGATATGTCGCTGCATTTGATATTAAAGATGGGATGGAACTTGAAGGTAAAGAGTCTGAATGGGCTTATGATGGTTTACCTACGCCTACCGCTTTACTCAAACTCGTTGAAACTGAGTTAAACGAAGTGATACGTGAAGATAAAGAGTTTTTGGATGACTTTGATCCTGAAATGTATATTGAAGAACTAGGCGAAAACTTGATGTTCTTCCGCTATATAGGTGCTTCTAGTTTCGATACGCCAGATGATGTTTTGCATAATATTCAAACAGTGTCATTTTGGGCGCCACACTTGGTCATGATTAATGGCGTATGGCATAACACTTATGATGCTGGTGCGGTCAATGATGATGGTGAAACGGTCGGCATAAGATTCTAATTCTAGAGGGGTGCATATTGATTACTGCAGCATGCACCTTATTGGTTTAAACATTGCTGTATCGACTGAGCAATATTTTCAGATATTTTCCAGATTACTTTCTGATTAGATAAGCGATTTGCTTCTTCAGGATTGGCAATCACGCCGATCTCAATTAAAACCGCCGGCTTTTGTGATTTCTTCAGGACCACTAGATTGTCATATTGATATACGCCATTTGAGGTCAAAAGCTTTTTGTTTTCACCTGGTATATTCATGCCATGGTAAGTAGAAGGGCTTTCACCAATTGATTTTAGGTTCTGGCCAATGAGATTGGCGCATTTCAAACTTTTTCCGTATTCTGGATTTTTCTTTGATACAAAAATTGAAAAACCTTTGAGTTGATTCTTGTACTTGGTCAGCTCAGTAGGTATTGAGTCGTGGTGCACCGAAATAAAAAGATTAGCATTAGGGTATCTGGTCGCACGTTGAACCACTGAGACTTTATCTTCATTCACTGAAGATCTGAGCACTTGGACATGACGCGATTTAAGAAAGTATTCAATAGAATTGACCATGCTAAGGTTGTAAGTGTATTCAGGATAGCCGTTAGCTGCAGTAGATCCAGCTTGTTTTGGTGAATGGCCAACATCAAGTACTACTGAATTTTCAGCAAAGATAGATTGTGTAATGATTGACATTGCTAATATCGATATACATTTTAGCTTTAGCACAATTAAAACCCTTTAAGCTATTATTAGGGTTTTAAGTATATTTAATTTAAAGAAAATTAAAAGGTTTAAAAGGTTTTGTTAAAATGATTTTAAGATGGTTTTAAAGTACTTATCATGAGAGCTCTAAATACAATTTTGGATATAAAATTTATACATCTACTGTTCACTCAGTTTGTAGAACATCACCCACGACCATTGAGTGTTCACTTCCTGAAAGGCACCTATATAGATGAATTAGAGGGTTATAAGTCTAAATGGCTCGTTCGTTCTATTCAGCGTCTTATTAAAAATTGGGTCCAATTGGGGATGATAGAGGATCTAGGGCGTTCTACTTGTCGCTCATCTAAATATTATAGATTAAGTAAGTATGGTGAGCTGTTCCTTAAAATATATAGAACGAATGCTAATGTTAACTTTTATGACAATCCTAAGTTTAAGACATTAAAAAAAGATATTTCATATCGTTATTTTACCTTTACATATTTTGCAGTTTGCCAAAACAAATCCTTTAAATTGTCAGATCTGCAAAAACTTGGTGACTGCCTGAATTACCACATTCACGGACGTTCTTGGCAGCGTAATATTAATTTGTTCATTGAAGCTGGAATTATTTCATGTGAACGTCAATGTCCATCAGAAAGTTATAATTATCATGTAATCAAAGCATCCATCCATGCATTTGTGAAATCAGAACCCATTGAACGCATTGAGTTTGAAAAAAACTTGCTGAACTTAGGTATCGTGAACAATTATGAAAAATATATAGACTACAATAATTTGCTGTTTCACGTTTTGTTTAGCAAATGGATTAACAGTCCAGTTGACTTTGGATATTTTGTCGATCAAAACTTTTACGGTGCCAGCTAAGCTCACTCAAAACATCTACGGTGTAATACACCGTAAAAAGAATTGCACCTGGTACTTGCCACTAAAAAATGACAGTGAATGACATTTTGAGAGAAAAAAATTGTGGGGTAGTGCCTTTTCTACTCCTTTGAGAATTTTAATTATGACAATTCCGATACACCTAACAATAACTTCATATTTTTCTTTCTTGAACTAAGATTCAATAACTTAACTAATTTCTATTTCAATCATAAAATATGATATGTTGACCTTAAGAATAATTCATAAACTTTACTATGTTTGCTTTAAAAACAATTCATTTAGAAAAGAAAGTCTCAAACGAAAATCAAATTATTCTTTTATTTGATTTAGATTCATTCTGTCCATGTATGTACCCTATGCTGTACACCATGAAATTTCTTAGATTTCAAAGTATCTCTACGCAGCATGCAGATTTAATCGCAATAAAATTTTGGTATGAATTTTGGTTTGAAAAGTTTGCCACGTCCTTTTGTGAGTCGTTCTATTCGACATCCTATAATTTTGAGATCATTCAATGTGAAATTGATAATTTCATTGTTTACTTAGAAAATAATAAAAAACTTGAAAGTAATCTTATACGGCTAAGCAATTCAGAACATATTAATTACACAACAATTGGTCATAGAGTTAGATCCTTCTTAAAGTTTTACAACTTCTTGATTAATGAATACTTAAGCATGCAATCACAGCCACAACTTACGTTGAAGGAAATTCAAAAAATTAAAGAAAACTTGAATAAATATATGACAATAAAGAAAAAAATTATAAATAATTTTTCAAAAGCCAATAAGACAATTAAAAGTGAGATAAATCATAATTTTAAGAGCATGAATCAGGAAATGATTAAAGGATTGTATTCAGTCATTTCACCAAGTAACTCTAATAAATACAATGAATTAAATCCTTTTAGATCTAAAAATGTACAACTCAGAAACTTTCTGATCATACATCTCATGCTCAACTATGGTCTTAGAATTGGTGAGCTTATGCTACTAACAACCAACTCTATTAAAAAATCAATTCAGAATCATAGTTTTAGTTTAATTATTACAAATACAGATGATGAGTTCGATGATCGATCAAAAAAGCCAAAAATCAAAAATGAATATTCGTACCGAGTAATTAAACTGCAGGAACGAGACTACAGAATTCTTCAAATCTATATAAATGAAATCCGAAAAGAAATTCCTTCACATATCTTATTTACATCCTTAAAGCCTCCCTATTCTGCTTTAAGTTATGCCAGTGTTAAAAAGATATTTGATCAAGTAGATTCGTCATTAAAAGCATTATTACCTGAGTGTTTTGATACTTCAGCATATGATTCAATAGAACGTCTCACTCCGCACGTTTGTAGACATTCTTGGGCTTATATGATGTTAAGCTTTTCTTTTGAGAAGTATAAGAAAGAAAATGATAGTTGAACCGTACCGGGTTTGTCGGAGAGTCAATATTCTGAGAGACTATTCCGATGAAAAAACCAAACTATACCCCCGAAATTAGAGAAAGAGCGGTTCAATTACTAATTGAATCTGAAAAAGATTATCCATCGAATTGGGCTGCAATCACAGCTATTGCTCCCAAAATCGGTTGTACTCCTGAAACACTACGTGTTTGGTATCAAAAATACTTAGATCAACAAAATCCCGCCAAAGTACAACAGGTATCTGACCAAGAAAAAATGAAGCAAATGGAACGTGAAATTAAAGAATTAAAACGTGCCAATGAAATTCTACGTAAAGCAGCCGCTTTTTTCGCCCAGGCGGAGCTCGACCGCCCACACAAATAATGGTGGATTTTATCCACAATAATAAAGAGCTGTATGGCGTAGATGTGATTTGTAAAATTTTACCTATCGCACCTTCAACCTATTACCGGACTTTAGATCTCACAGTAAATACAGAACATCGAGCGAAACGGGATCTGCATGACCTGCATCATGCTGAACAAATCAAACGTATTTGGAAAGAAAGTTCAGGTCGATATGGTGTACGTAAAGTTTGGCAACAATTGAAACGTGAAGGCTATGTTATTGCACGTTGTACAGTTGCTCGATTGATGCAAAAGCTAGATATACAAGGTGTTTGGCGTGGTAAGAACAAACAAACTACCCGCAGCCGAGATGATCAAAAACGGGCAGGTGATTTAGTGAAACGGAATTTTAGTGCTGATCGACCTGACCAATTATGGGTCAGTGACTTTACGTATATTCAAACCAATTCTGGCTGGGTCTACACCGCATTTATTATTGATGTGTTCTCACGAGCAATTGTTGGATGGAAAGTATCTACACGGATGAATACAGATATGGTGCTCGATGCATTGGAGCAAGCATTGCACGATCGAGGCATGCCAAAGAATGTGATTCATCATTCAGATAGAGGTGTTCAATATCTTTCTATTCGCTATACCAATCGTTTAGAAGCAGCAAATTTACGAGCATCAGTCGGTACAACTGGTGATTCATACGATAATGCTTTGGCTGAAACGGTGAATGGCTTATACAAAACAGAGGTGATTGAATATTTAAAAGCAGATTGGCAAGGTTTAGCAGATGTACAACTTGCGACACTAAACTGGGTAGATTGGTTCAATAAAAAGCGTGTACACAGTGCACTGGGTTATGTATCGCCTTTTGAGTTTGAAGGGCACTGTTGCAAATAGAGATTTGAGTCGATGATGTTCCCTTTAAAAAGTACTTAGAGACTGAAAACCCTGTTGATTAGACACACTTCACCCTGAGGCTGACCATAATAAAATGACGATGCTTGTCCTTTACGTAGTG
>NZ_JARDAL010000094.1:0-5408 GCF_048957595.1 Acinetobacter sp. AS5
TGGTTTGAGATTCAATTTAATCGCTGGAATCTACAACTTGGAACTGAGCAAAAAATGATTTATGAAAGAGGTCTAATTAATATTTATATAATAAGAACATTTAAAAAAATGATTCAAATCATAAATTATTTTAACTAGATCAAAGCCAATTAAGGGACAGCATTAACATTTAATGCAGCAAAAGGAGGATTGTATCAAAATGAAGAATTTAACGCTTTTAATAAGCTTAGTTACTAGTCTAGTCCTATCAGGATGCTCATCTATGATGAAAAATAGTATTAGTTTCGCTATACATTATGATTCAGGAAAATTTGTTTATAAAAACAATTGGCCATTGTGTGATAATTTTTATGATAGCGATGGAAATATGCCTGTAAAAAGAAAAGCCAAATATTTAACTACAGATAGCTCTTGTAAAGTATCTCCTGATGGTTATGTCCCTGAACAAATTATTATTAAATATGCCCCTTGGTTGACTTATGAAGAGCAAATAAAAAAAGGATATGGTGTTCCTGAAGAACTACGTTATGTTCAAGGAGAAGAGGCAGCAAAAAAAAGACTCGCTATAATGGCAGCGAAACAGGAAGGTGTAGCAAAAATTCCAGCCACAGAATGGAAACGTATTATATTAACTCCCCCTCAAGAAGTAGAAAAGTATAAGTATCAAGTTCCTGAAGGTAAAGGTAACCGCAGTCGAGGCAAAGACATTCATTACCTCATTTCCCTGAATGCCGATGGTAGCTACGACATAAAAACCAAATTGTATTGGGTCTCAAAATATCAAGAATTCTGGAATTGAATTTCAATTGTAAGCCTATGATAAAGCCCGCTTGATTTCAGGTAGACTTCTGCTTATATAGCTATCTGTAAACAACTCAAGCTCATATTGTTCTCAATTTCCGATAATCAATCCAGTTACAATGAAACCCGACGGGTACACGTACCGGTAAATGAATGGTTGCAATCGGCCCTTCAGTCATATGCTGTGCATCCAGAATCACTACCCTAGATGGACTATCATCTAAAGCATGAACATAAGACATCAGCCAGCCATCATTTTCAGCTTGAGCCCCTTCCCGTGCGACGAATATCACCTCTCCTGTCACCCAGTTTTCTCCAAAAGAATAGCTTTCTGAATTGCCAGTTTCCACATCATGGCTCAAAAGAGTATTGCTGCTGACACGAGAAGGATCATCAAACTCGCCAAAGGAAATAGTGTAGACATAACGATAAGGCCGCCCCGTATAAGCTTCATTAATCCGTGGGAATTCCTGTTTCATCTCGGATAATACTGTCCTAGTCACTTTTCCAATGCCGTGTTCAAAAATGAACCGCTCCAGCCGAATATCCTGATCTTCAATCGGTCCCTGAATGGAACTGACCAATGCTTTGGAGTGCACCACCGCATCCATAACCACATCACCAGAATCCAGCTCATAAGCATTCACGGTATGAAAAATAAAACAGGGATCAATCTCATACCAGCGAATATCAATTGCCTTACCGCCAAAAGGTAATATACCAATGCGTGCCTGCCGTTTTGGATTCCATTGATAAGGCAACATTGAACCCTTTAAAGCACTGCGTACAGAAAAGTTCACATTCAGGTCCAGAATCAGCACCTGAGATCTGGTAATGGCACAATCATGAATCATCGGACCATGTTTCACTGGAATGTCGACGTGATATTTCAACTTACCTTTTGAATCTATCTGCAAATAAAAAACTTTGTTCTGACTTAAAGCATCATAACAAACCGCATGAATATCACCTGTTTCAGGATCGATATGTGGATGAGCAGTAAATGGCAGATCCTGATCATCTCCAAACAAATGATGTCGTTTTGACTCCAGTGCAGCATTCAACTCAACTGGATAAGCGCCTGCTTCTACCAATGCCCAGATTTTTCCGGCAAAGTGGATGACATTGGTATTGACTGCATCTGCGACACCTCGGGTTGTACCTGGAATTTGTGGTCGATGAAGTTTTTTCTGCACACTGGCAGAACCGATATAACTGCTTTTATACCAATGTGCCTCACCACCCTTCAGTCTGAGCGCATGCAACATGCCATCGCCAGTAAACCAGTGATAGTTACGTGGATTTTTGACGTTAATAGGATTTGGGCCAATCCGCATTAATGCGCCATCCAGTTCTGCAGGAATCTGCCCTTCAACCTTTAAATTTGTGGAAAAGTGTTCCTGCCGCTCTGGTGCAAATATACCTTCCAGATAGGGATTATCCGGCGAATACGGAATGCGCTGATGCAGGATTTCTGCACCGTATTGAATGGATTTACTGAGCGTATTTTTCCATACGCTGCTCAGCGGTTTTGGCCATAGCATTGTTATTTTCCTTATTGTATTTTTTCTTTGGATTATTCTGGCAGAAATGATAATAACAAAAGCGGTTTGGCTGTTTTCTGAATCTAGATTAACGGCGCATCAAATTGAATACGCCGTGCCGTAATAGAACGTAACTTTTATAATTTTAGACTTTGATATCCAGAAGCTGAATAAACTCAAAGGCTGGCTCTTCATAAGGATGGCTTTCTTTTAAGGCTTTAGCGACCTCGACTGCCTTTTCATCTGGCACCAGAATTTCTACCCGCCATTCCTCTACCTGTTCCAGTTTACCGACTTCACCAATATGAGGATCTGCACCTTCCTGCGGCTTAAACTGTCCGGTTCCTAAAACCTGCCAGGCACAGTCCGTATACTCACCAATGCCGCCTGCCCCTGCTGCAAATATCGCATTCTTGGTGTCTTCCAAATTTTCATCCGGTACGTAATAAATCAGCTTTAACATATATTCCTTCCTGCAATTCAGATACTTGTCGTATTGTTAAGGGCTTGGGTAATCATCTTCAATGCAGGATTTTGGGAATTCTTGTTAAATTTTGCATACAAGCCCAGTTTTGGCAGTGCCTGATCAGTCTGGACAATTTTCACATGATCATTCAAAAACCGCAGTAAATATTCAGGCGCAAAACTAAAGCCCATTCCCATATTGGTCAGATTGATGTGTTGCAAGACATTGGTCACCCACAACAGCTGTTCATGCTCAAGCTGATCAATGCAGAGTAGTCTATCCAGCTTTTCATAAAATACTGGTGAAGCATTCTGCTCACACATAATTATATTATGGTTTTTTAGTTCCTGTAATTTCAGGATTCGATCTGTAGAATGTAAGTGCTGAGCGGCTATCAGATAAATTTGCTCGGTTAATAAATGAATATTCTCAAAATCTGGATGGTCCAGATGAAAGCGGGTAATACATAAATCCAGTTCAGCATTTTTTAGCCGCTGAATCTGTTCCATACAGGTCAGGCTATGCAGATGGATTTTTAAGTCCGGCATGGTTTTTTTAAGCTGGGCCAGAATCTGTGGCATCACTTTGATTTCTGCCACGTTTAAAAAGCCAATATGAATCTGGTTATTTTTCTGCTGTGCAACCTGACGTGCTGCTGCCACCGCCAGCTTGGCATTTTCCAGTGCTTTTTCGGCATAGACCTGAAAAGCCCGTCCTTCATCGGTGAGTTTGACTTTTCTGGATGAACGATCAAACAGGACAACGCCTACTTCCTGTTCCAGATCCTTAATTTGCTGGCTTAATGACGGCTGGGCAGTAAACAGCTTTTCGGCGGCCTTGGTAAAACTTTGTTGCTGCGCCACAGTAATAAAATAGCGTAAATGTCGAAGTTCCATAGCCTGCCCGGTTTCTGATCAGGTCAGCATCTTAAGATTATGACCCACGTATTGCAAATAAGAATAGGTCGATAGTTTATATGAATATCGCTATATCAACAGATCCTGTTTTACTAGACTGCCTGATTATATAGATAGCTTGTTCTTCACCTATACACATGGAGTCTTGTATGACACAACACTATGACACTGATGTTCTGATCATTGGTACCGGTCCTGCAGGTTCAACATTAGGTTTGGCTCTGGCGAATTATGGTATCAAGGTACAACTGTTTACCCAGTTTAGCTGGCTGGCCAATAGTCCACGTGCGCATATTACCAATCAGCGTGCCATGGAAGTATTACGTGATTTAGGTGTGGAAGAACAGGTTAAAGAGATCGCTACACCTTGGGAGCAGATGGGTGAAAGCCTGATTACCACCAGTCTGGTCGGTGAAGAAATTGCCCGTTTAAGTGCCTGGGGTACAGGTGATGAACGTCATGGCGATTACGTCAAAGGCAGTCCATGTCCTTTAGTTGATTTGATCCAACCCAAAATGGAAGCCTTACTGGTGAAGAATGCCGGTGAACGTGGTGCAATTTATAACTTCAATACTGAATATTTATCGCATGTGCAGGACGAAGATGGCGTGACTGCTACTTTCCTGAACCGGATTACCAATACTGAATTTAGCTTAAGAGCTAAATATCTGGTGGGTATGGATGGGGCAAAATCCCGTGTACTGGAACAGCTTGATTTACCTCTTGAAGGTGTCATGGCTCGTGCCGGTACAGTCTATGTGACCTTTAAAGCTGATCTTTCTCAATACGTGCAGCACCGCCCTGCGATTCTGCAATGGATCGTGAATCCCGAAGCCAGCTTTGGCGATCTCGGTATGGGATTGTTACGTGCCATTACGCCATGGAATGAATGGATCATGGGCTGGGGCTTTGACATTTCCAAAGGCGAGCCACAAGTCACTGAGGAACAGGTTCGAGCACGTCTCAATACATTTGTTGGTGCTGAAGTAGAAGATGTCGAAATTCAAAAACTGTCTTACTGGTATGTGAACCAGACCTGGGCAACTGAGTATTCCAAAGGTCGCGTGTTCTGTGGTGGTGATGCGGTGCACCGTCATCCACCATCGAGTGGCCTAGGTTCAAATACCTGCATGCAGGATGCCTTTAACCTGGGCTGGAAACTGGCATATGCCGTTAAAGGCTGGGCTGCGCCTTCCCTGCTGGATTCCTATACGGCTGAGCGTGCACCGGTCGGCAAGCAGATTGTGGCGCGTGCGAATCAATCACGTTTTGATTATAAATACCTGAAAGAAGTCTTTGGTTTTGACAATGGTGTGACTACACAAAAACAAATGCTGGAACGTATTTTTTCGGAAGATGAGCAAGGTGCTGAAATCCGCAAAAAGCTGTTTGAAGCTTTGGAAATTAAAAACTTCGAATTTAATGCACAAGGTGTAGAGCTGAACCAACGATATAGCTCCAATGCAGTGATTAGCGAATCTGAGCCTGAAAGATTTGAGCGAGATCAACAGCTTTATTTACAGGCAACGACTCGCCCGGGTGCTAAAGTTCCGCATACCTGGCTGATCAATGCCAAAGGTCAAAAGCAGTCGACACTGGATATTGTTAGCGGCAGTGTAAAAATGACCCCCTAATGGCATTTAAAAACTGACCCCCTTGGTTAATATAGCGGTCATTTTG
>NZ_JARDAL010000095.1:0-5062 GCF_048957595.1 Acinetobacter sp. AS5
TACACTTATCCAAATAGTACGACGGTGGCATTGAATACTGAAACGACATATGACTGGAATGCAGAAGAAGCCACAGTTCCTGTCAACTTGACTGTGACCAAAGTGATTCGCCTAAATGGTCAGGCCATTAGTGTGGGCGGTGGTGCTCGATATTGGGTTGATGATACTGACGGCAGCCCGAAAGGTTGGGGGGCACGTTTGGTCGCATCCTTTGTTTTCCCGAAATAATCAATTGAGTCTGTATTGATTAGAGTGACATTCAATGGATTTAAACTATATGCTTGAATTCGTTGGGTACTTTTTATTTAACGAAGTAGCAAAACCAGAAGTCATACAATATGGCTTCGACTTTTGTCTCTTAACTCGGTTGGAGGAACGCCAAACCAGCTTTTAAAGTTGCGACTGAAAATAGATAATTCTGCATAGCCCAACTGTAGAGCAATATCTGTCAAATTCACATTGCCTGCATCAAGCATACGAAGCGCTTCTTTTTTTCGGACATTTTCGAGTATATCTCGATAGGTTGTTCCTTGCATTTTTAAAGCGCGCTGAAGCTTTTTCGGATGCATTCCCATACAGAGTGCGATATTTTCAATGCTGCAGTCTCCTGTCGCCATCAGCATGCGGACTGAACTCTCTATCAGTGCGGTATTGTCTTCAGTTTTGGTGCTGCTTTGTGTTTCAAGCTGCTGTACGATTAGTTGATTAATGGCATCTTCATTAAAATTATAGGGTTTATAGCTTAAAAAGCTTGCGGGAAAATAAAGCGCATCCTCATCGGTTTCAAATTCCACTGGACAGGAAAAATGTGCTTGGAAAGTTTGAGCTCCTTTTTGTGGTGCTTTTTGCTTGAAGCAAATTTTTTCTGCATGCCACTGTGGGCCAATCAAATCTTTTAAAATATTCGCGACAAGGCAAATGGCCAGTTGTGATTTTTGTGGTACATCGGTGTTGTATTCACTTAAACGCACAAAGTTCAGCTTACAGAACAGAGCATTATGTTGCGAGACGTGAAAGACAACGCCTTCAGCATGTAAATAGACATACTTTTGCGCCACGCTTAAGGCTTCAAGTATGCTCGTTTGTCGGGACATATAGACGCCAATCAAACCGATTGTGCTAATATTTTGGAGTGCGCCGAGTTTTAAACCGAAGCAGTCATCCTGACAGGCTAAGGCCGCTTTTTCCAATAAATTTAAATAATGATCATAATGAATAAATGAATCTGGATCGCGGAGTAAAGCAGGTAAAATCCCGATCTCTTTCAAGATTCCTATAGGGTTTATGCCATAACTACGGACTAAGTCTTCAAAACCGCCGAGGCTGGCTGCACGAATATAACTTCCCATTACAACATTCCGTGTTGTCCTAAAAGATCAATTTAGTGTCCTAAAAAGTCAAGCATAATTCAAGTCATTTGTTAAAGTAGGATAAGAGATTATCTCAACCAACATAGAAAAGAAGTATTGAATCACCATTTTTAGCCGTGAAAGGAAAAGCATATGCAACTTACGGTTCAGTCTCATATCGAGCAAACAGTGATAGAACAGACATTGCACGATTGTTTTCAATTACAGCGCAAAAGCTTTCATCAGCAAGGCATTGAAACGATTGAACAACGCAAGCAACATTTACTGAATTTAAAAGCATTGATTAACAATCACCGTGAAGCAATTATTGACGCCTTGAATCGTGATTATGGAAATCGTTCACGCCATGAAACCTTATTAGCAGAAATTATAACTGTCACGGATGACATAAACGGCAGCATCAAACACTTGAAACACTGGACCAAAGTACAAAAACGACATGTCGATCATAGCCTGTATTTTGGTGCAAAAAACCGTGTGATTCCGCAGCCGCTGGGGGTGATTGGAATTATTGTGCCGTGGAATTTCCCCATCAATTTGATGTTCTCGCAATTATCTGCTGTGTTTGCTGCGGGAAATACCGCTATGGTTAAAATGTCTGAAAATTCAAGACATTTGGCTGAATTACTGATTGAGTTAAGTCCCAAATACTTTAAAGCGGAAAAATTACAGATTTTCGATGAGACTGGTGAAGTAGGCATCGCATTTTCAAAATTGCCGTTTGACCACCTGATGTTTACTGGCTCTGGTGCGACAGGGCGTAAAGTCATGGCTGCTGCAGCACAGAACTTGACGCCAGTGACTTTGGAGTTGGGTGGTAAATCTCCTGCGGTGATTGATCCTGAATACCCTATTGAGAAAGCTGTAGAACGCATTATGTTTGTGAAACAGTTTAATGCGGGGCAAATTTGTACCAATGTCGATTATTTATTTGTACATGAGTCGAAGTTACAAGCTTTTATTCAAGCCGCGGCAGCGTGGGTTCAGGAACATGTGCCTGATATTCATAGCAAAGATTATACTTCTGTGATTGATGAGCGTGCATTTCAGCGCTTAGTGCATAGCTTGGCAGATGCTGAAGCCAAAGGGGCCAGTTTGATTAATTTAAATCAGCAAGAACCAGATGCTGCGACACGAAAATTTCCACTGACTTTGGTATTGAACAGTAATGATGAGATGGAAATTGATACGCGTGAAACCTTTGGTCCGATCTTGATGGTCAAAACCTACCAAAAGCCTGAAGAGGTAGTAGACTATATTGTGCAGCGTGATCGTCCATTGGCTTTTTATCCATTTAGTAATAACAAAAGTTTAATCGATTTTTATATCAGCAGAGTTATGTCGGGCGGGGTTTCGGTCAATGATGCCTTATTTCATGTCGGGCAGCATGACTTACCCTTTGGTGGAGTCGGTGCCAGCGGGATGGGGCACTATCATGGTTATGAAGGCTTTTTGACTTTTTCTAAAATGCGCCCTGTATTTTATCAGGCGGGTTTTTCGAGTTTGAAGTTTCTCGCGCCACCGTATGGAAAATTTGCCAATTGGCTGTTGAATTTATTGATTCGCATGAAGTCATAAGCGCTTAAATTTTAAAACCTCAACATCACTTTTCACTTCAAGATGGATATTTTGAAGTGAAGGAATTAGTGTATTTAAAAACAGAAAAATAAAACTATTAAAGGAGTTAATAGTATGAATAATAAAGATTTTGATTATGATCAAATCGTGATTGGCTCAGGCTTTGGTGGATCGGTCAGTGCTTTACGCCTCAGTGAAAAAGGCTATAAAGTCCTGATTTTGGAGAAAGGCTTACGCCGTGAAGACAAGGATTTTCCAACCACCAATTTAGACACAAAAAACTATTTGTGGCGACCTGAACTGGGATTCAGAGGTACGATGCAATTTACTTTCACCAGTAAAACCACCATTTTGCATGGGGTGGGCGTTGGTGGGGGCTCACAAATTTATGCCAATGTACATTTAATTCCACCTGATGCAGTTTTTGAGTCGGAGGCATGGACCAAGATTCGTAAAGACTGGAAAGACACCTTAAAGCCGTTTTATGGTCTCGCTCAACGTATGTTGGGTACAGCGAATAATACTTATACCAATATTGCAGACGACACGTTAAAAGAAGTTGCGAGTGAAATTGGATATGCAAATTCATTTAAAACGGTGAATACGGGGGTCTTCTTTTCGCAAGTAGCTGGTCAAGAAGGACAATTAGCGAAAGATCCGTATTTCAATGGAGATGGACCAGATCGTAACTCCTGTATTTATTGTGGCAGTTGTATGTTGGGCTGTCGTAATAATGCCAAAAACACCCTCATGAAGAATTACCTGTATTTTGCTGAACGTAATGGGGTAGAAATTCGTCCAAGTTCTGAAGTCCTCAAAATTATGCCATTGAGTGAGGATGGTGGTGAAGGCTATGAAATCATTATCAAAGAAACTTTAGGTAAGAATGTTCGTCAATATAGTTTGCGCAGTCGTGGGGTAGTGTTATCTGCAGGGGTGATGGGTACGGTACCGATGTTGTTAAAAATGCGGGATCAGTATAAGACTTTACCCAATATTTCTTCATTGCTGGGACAGGAAGTTCGGACGAACTCGGAAACTCTGACCACAGTGAACAACACAGATAAAAAACTGGATGATGGGGTAGCAATCAGCTCTTTTATTTCGGTCGATGCAGATACCAATATTGAGGTCACACGGTTCCCTGAAGGTGCGGATGCTTCATGGATTTATATTCCATACGTGCCGATGGTGACCGGTCAGGGCTTTATGCGCTTTATGAAGTTTGTGTTCAATACACTGTTACATCCCTTAAAAACCTTTAAAGTACTGCGTTATAAGGGTAAAGCCAAAGACTCTATCATTTTATTGGTGATGCAAAAGTCTGAAGCATTCATTCATTTTGAATGGCGTAGAAAGTGGTATCGACTGTTCAAAAATAGTATCACTGCTGTGCAAAAAGAAGGGGACACGCCACTCACCGTTTCATTCCCTGCGGCTGAAGAAGCCACTAAAATGATTGCACAAAAGTTAGGTGGAGAACCTGGTTCTGCACTTACTGAAATTCTACTGGGAACGCCAACGACAGCACATATTATGAGTGGTGTCGCGATGGGCAATGACAAGTCGAATGGCGTTGTGGACTTCACTGGTCAAGTCTTTGGTTATCAAAATTTACGCGTATTAGATGGTTCGATTGTACCTGGGAATTTAGGTGTGAATCCCTCACTAACCATTACCGCACTGTCTGAATTTGCGATGAGTCAAATCCCAGTGTTCTCCGCAGAGCGGGCAGCAAAGATTCAGCGTATTGAATTTAGTCAGCCTTTGGAGGGACAGGTGTCTGACTTGAAGGGTACTGGTGATTTAGCCAGTGCATTAAGCAATGCTTAAAAAAGTGGATATGGTTTGGGCTGGTGATGGTGATGGTGTCTAATACGGCAAATTAGACAGCCCAAGCAATACAATCTTGAGATCATTATCCCTCTAACGCTGTATGACAGCGTTAGAGGGCGTTGCTGATTTTATGGGCTATAATTCAGAAATTCCTAAGCTAAGAAGAGAGCGAAAAGCTGTCTTACCTTTTTTACCGATCAATGAGTAATTGGGGGGCATTATTGAGTCTATTCATAAACCCAAAAGCCATGGTTTATTTTTTCTTGTTATAAAATATG
>NZ_JARDAL010000096.1:0-5036 GCF_048957595.1 Acinetobacter sp. AS5
GGCGAAGAGCGCGCCGCGCCCGTTTTGTGGTTCAGACATACGCTTGTCCTTTCAAATTTGGTTTGGATAGCTTAAGCTTACTTCCGTAGTTATGTACGGAGTCAAGCGATATGCAAATTAATTTTGAGAATCTGACCATTGGCGTTTTTGCCAAGGCGGCCGGGGTCAATGTGGAGACCATCCGGTTCTACCAGCGCAAGGGCCTGCTGCCGGAGCCAGACAAGCCCTATGGCAGCATTCGCCGCTATGGCGAGGCGGATGTAACACGAGTGCGGTTCGTGAAATCGGCCCAGCGGCTGGGCTTTAGCCTGGACGAAATCGCCGAGCTACTGCGGCTGGAGGATGGCACCCATTGCGAGGAAGCCAGCGGCCTGGCCGAGCACAAGCTCAAGGATGTGCGCGAGAAGATGGCCGACTTGGCACGCATGGAGGCCGTGCTGTCTGAACTGATGTGCGCCTGCCATGCGCGGAAAGGGAACGTTTCCTGCCCGCTGATTGCGTCACTGCAAGACGGAACGAAGCTCGCTGCATCGGCGCGGGGGAGTCACGGGGTGACTACGCCTTAGCGTGCTTTATTTTCCGAATTCTGAGACGACCCCTAGATGCCTGGTCAAGACTGCATACTTGCAGTTTTGACCAAGCATCGGAATATAATTTTAAGCAATAAAAAAGCCAGTATAGAGCTGGCTTTTTTATTCAATGATCTTAAAAACAATATTATGTAGCAACTTCACAAAAAGATAATAATCAGCAGGTTACAGTGAGAAACCTAGATTAACTCGGCATCCTATTGTGAAAATCAATAGCAAAATCTGATTCAGATCGTGGTTCGGTATTGTAGAATTTGAAGCCTAAACATTTAACTTCCTTATAACCATGCTCTTTAACTTCATTTAAGAACTCAACATAGTTTTGTGAATCATCTTGATCTGCATCAAAAACAATTTGGCTTTCATCATCCAAACTAATCAATACTTCCTCTTTCCAAGTATCCTTTTCAAGCAAATGACCACCTTTAGGCTCAATTAAGCATTGATAGTACATTTCACTATTTTCAGCATCATTAATGATCAGCATGTAGTCAGGGCTGAATCTACGACCATCTTTAGGGCTAAACAACCAATAATCGAGTTCATTCCGTATCAGGTAAATCTCTGCACCCTTGTAGCGTGATTTAAGCTCGTCAATTTGAGTTGCAACAAACTTAACAAAGCGTTTTTCTTCACTTGTGCCATAGTTTTCACTGTAGGCGTACCAATCGGCAGTTTCAACATCAAACTGTAGATCGGGGTTGTCATGGCTTGACTGTGGTTTTGCACGTTCATCAGGTGCATGATCACTCGTTTCACCATCTGAATCTTGGATAGGGAACGAAACCAAGTAGATGTTCTTTTCTTGCTGAAAGATAGAGGATAGTGATTTAGGTCTAAAAATATGACTTCCTGTAATCTGTGGCATGTGCCGATCTATGGCTTTACGCACTTCGGGTAAAATCACACCGACCAATAATTGCAGTTTTTCATGCGCTTCAAGTTGGTTAATGTCCTTACCTTCTGAATACGAATATTTAATTTCATATAAAGGTAGATACTTTTCGATCAATTCATCAATACTTTTTATCCCAACAATGTGATTTTTCAGATGATTAAATCGAAAGAAATTGTTTTCTGCTGACATTAATGCCTTGCGGATAATTAACGGGGAAAAGTATTCATCGGTTAAATGAATGGTTTTATACTGAATCCCTGCCTGAATATTATTTTGCTCTTTATCCGTTAAATTTCTTGTATAAGGGGGCGTCGCAGAATTCGGAAAAAAACGTACGCTAAGCAGAACGATCATCGGCCGGGATTCCGGCCATTTTCGTTCGTTGAAGTGAAAGTGTCCGATTTAAAGAAGCAAAAGTGTCCAGAGCTTGCAGTCGTGAAGTAAAAGTGTCCAAGGCGGTCGGGTTTGAATCAAGGAGATTGGTTTGAGGGTGAAGCGCTTTTAGTCGGTTGACGTTCGACATGGTGGCTTGCCTTGTCCACCGCGGCGATGAAGGCCGCGCGGTCTTCCTGGGGTCTGAGGTGCAGTGGAACGGAAAACCGGGTTAAGCCGTTGGCGCCACTTTCAGGTATTGATACAGCGTCTCGCGACTGATGCCGAACTCGCGCGCAAGCGTGGCTTTCTGCTCGCCGGCACCGGCGCGGCGGCGCAGCTCGACAACCTGGTCGTCCACAAGCGCCATCTTACGGCCACGGTAAGTGCCGCGCTGCTTGGCCAGCGCGATCCCCTCTCTCTGCCGCTCGCGGATCAGCGCCCGCTCGAATTCAGCGAACGCTCCCATTACCGACAGCAGTAAGTTCGCCATCGGCGAATCCTCGCCAGTGAAGCTGAGGCACTCCTTGACGAACTCAATGCGGATGCCGCGCTTGGTGAGCTGCTGCACCAGGCGGCGCAGGTCGTCTAGGTTGCGGGCAAGGCGATCCATGCTGTGCACCACCACAGTGTCACCCTCGCGCGCGAATGACAGCATGGCATCGAGCTGCGGCCGCAGGGTGTCCTTCCCCGAAGCCTTGTAGATGAACTGCTTATCCACCTGGACGTTGTCGAGTTGGCGTTCTGGGTTCTGGTCGAAACTGCTGACCCTGATATAGCCCATGCGTTGACCGTGCAAGATGAGTCTCCAAGAGGCGAAAGTGTCAGGGAAACTCTATGACCCTTCGCGGCATCTTTCAAGAAATCACGAAACGGACTCTATCCTGACTGATCAATTCGGGGCATCCTGACATCAGGTTAGGGTATGCCTCAATCTGACGCCTATCGGCCGATATATCACGGCCGCTCCTGGCCCGTGTCGGATTTACGGCCGGACTACAACATATATCCAATGTCCGACGCACCGGTGGGATAGGCGAACATCGTCGTCTTGAGCTGTTCCGCCGTGAGGCCATGGCGTATTGCGAGAGCAAAGATGTTGATCACCTCATCCACATGCGGGCCCAGTAGATGTGCGCCGAGCACCCGGTCAGTTTCCTCGTCGATGAGCACCTTGAATCCATAAGCAGGCTCTGCGGCCTGACGCGCCGTGAACCAGTCGGATGCCTTTTCGCTCTGCATGCGGAACTTGTAGCCTTGCCGGCGCGCCTCAGCTTCGCCTAGTCCCACGGCGGCAAGGGGCGGGATCGTGAAGACCACGCTCGGCACCCCGGTGTAGTTCGGCTCTTGGTGGTTCCCGTTCAGCAGATTCGACGCAACCACCTTGCCATCGTGGCTCGACACCGGCGTCAGGGGTGGGCCCACTTGCGCGGCGTCGCCGGCCGCATACACCGCCGGATTAGAGACACTCTGCAGGAACTCGTTGAGCTTGATCCGGCCCCGCTCGTGCGCCACCCCGGCGGCGTCCAGGTCGAGCGCGGGCACGCGGCCGGCGCCATGCACAACGAGGTCTGCCTGGAACGTCTCCAAGTTCCCATGTGCAGCGGCACGGACGGTGAAGCTGCCACCGTCCCGGTCTATGGTCTCGACGGCGGTCCCGGTGCGCACGTCAATGCCGAGATCGCGAGACTTCTCCACCAGCCACCCGACAAGGTCTGGGTCAAATGGCCCGAGCACGCGCGAAGCCTGCTCGAGTACGGTGACTTCGGCGCCTGCGCGCCGTGCGGTATGCGCAAACTCGAAGGCGATAAAGCCACCGCCGACGAGAATGATCCGGCGCGGCAGGGTCTCCAATTCAAGAAATTCCTCGTGGGTGATCAGGTGCTCCTCGCCCGCGATGCCGAGCTTCATCGGCTCCGCTCCCGAGGCGATCAGGATGTACTCGGCCTCCAGCGGCTCGCCTTCGACATCAAGCGTTTGGCGGCCGGTGAAGCGGGCAAGCCCATGATAGGTATCTATATCCTTGTCGGCGTAACGCTGCCGGTGCTTTTCTGGAATGGGATCGGTAAAAGTCCGCTTGAAGGCGATCAGGGCCGGCCAGTCGATACGGGTCTCGCCGGCAATGCCTTTGCCATGCATGCGACGGGCGTGGTCCGCCGCGGTGGCGCCGCCTACGAGCATTTTTTTGGGATCGCACCCGCGCAGTGCGCACGTGCCACCAAAGGGGCGGAAATCAATCACCGCAACACTCCATCCGGCAGCCCGCACACGCATCGCGGCGACCATCGCTGCCGTCCCGGTGCCAATAATCACAAGGTTGTATCGTTTCATCATTCACTCTCCTAATTCGATAAAATAGGTGTGTTCCGCGGAACGCCAGGATGCGAAGCACACGACCACTCGGACTTTCTAAAGCGTGCAAAGTTGCCGCCACCGACTGGTCCATCGAAGGCAGCACTGCTGCAATACCTGGCTTGGAGCGCTCAACCTGGCTCTGTAACCGTTGCAAGGCAGTCACTTCGGTCCTGCCCGGCGATGATCAGGCACTTCGCCTGAAAGCGCGGATCCCTCGTGCCAAGGACAGGATGAACAGCCCCGTCAGGGCGACTGCCGCGATGACCCGATGCTTTCCGAGGAGCCAGCTGCCCCCTGTGCCGGGGAGTACAACGGCGAGCACCGGCAGGTGGCAGGGACATGTGAGCACCGCAAGCGCGCCCCAAAGGTAGCCGCTGAGCGGCTTGGGTGTGTCGGGGGGAATGCGCTCCTGACTATTCATACAGGAAGCGCCGACGCGCCATGCGCCAATTCAGTCAACTGGGCTTCCAGGTTCGCCAGCGCTTGGCGGCGGCGCTCGACGAGCTGGCGCAGCACGGCAAGCTGCGCGGCCGCTTCCTCGGAGTCCGCAGCATCCAGCGCCCGGCACAGCTGCGCCAACGCATCCAGGCCGATACCCGCCTCGAAGGCCGCCCGTACGAAGCACAGCCGTTGCAAGGCAGCATCGTCGAACAGGCCGTAGCCGCCAGGGGTGCACGCCACGGACCAGGCGGAACCCGCCGCTGTTTTTCCAAAGTCCTTGACTCCGTACTTAGCTCCGGACGTACGATCATGTTTTCGATGGATCTTGCAAAGGAGAATTTATGTCTGAGCCGCAAAAAGGCCGCGGCGCCCTGTTTGCT
>NZ_JARDAL010000097.1:0-4022 GCF_048957595.1 Acinetobacter sp. AS5
GCAGTTGCATTAGCTTGTATATTTATTTGGCTACCTTTATCGGGTAAATTCTATACTTGAAATGTCAACAGACCCTAGTAATATTGAGTTAAGTACCTCTTCTTTATCTAATTGCGCATTAAAGGCGAGTAGATTGGCAAGATTGCTAAATGAATTCGATTACCAAAGAATTTTTATCTTTGAAAGTAGTGGTTATCCTTCAAGCCCAAATGGTTTAACACCCGATATATGGGACTTATGTAAAAAAGCTGGAAGAGTTTTTATAGATAAAGATGGAGAAGGAAAAACCGTAGAGAAAGCTAAGTTAGGGTCAATCGGAGCGATGGAGATTGAATTGGAAGCAATGAAGGATAGTCTAAAAATTGCACATGATCCTAATGTTTCAATAAGTTCAGCTAATCCGAATCAATTTGTTTCATCAGGTGGCACTAGTAATTTTTTAGAAAGAAAGAGTTTAAGAGATGGTATTAGCACGAACTCTCAATTTCTAACTAAACGACAAGCTTTTGTATACGAATACGTGTCTAATAAATATTATGAGCTAAAATATTCAAAAATTACGTCAGATATTTTTTCTAGAACAAGAAAGTTTGTAGACGGAAAAATTGGAGATTTAGTACCATTATCAGCACAAAAATTTGCATCTGTTTATGAGAATTTAACGTCCGAAAATTCAGAGGATTGGTCAAATGCTGTTCATAGTTGTAGGCGAATATTACAAGATACTGCTGATGTGATTTATCCTGCTAGAGAGGATAAGACTATTAATTTAGACAATGGTAAAACTAAAATTATTAAATTAGGTGTGGATAATTATATAAATCGAATTATTGCATATGTTGATGAGCAGTCAGACTCTAAAAGATTTGAGGAAATCGTTGGTTCACAGATGAAATATTTGGGCGAGCGGTTAGATGCTATTTTCAAAGCTGCTCAGAAAGGTTCTCATGATATTATTACTTCTAGGCAAGAAGCTGATCGTTATGTTATTTACACATACTTGATAGTTGGAGATTTATTATCTTTGGTAGAGTTGCAAAAAACATTACCAATTTCAGATAAAGATTTTAGATAGCCGCTTAGCTTACTGAATAACTAAAAATCCTCAGCATCTTTAATTTATTAAGATGAGTATTTCTCATCTTAAGCTGAATTTATATCGTTTTACTCACTTTCTTATTCACGTTTAAATATAGCCATTCAGAAATTTAGCTTTTTATAAAATTTTTAGGTGGCAATCTCCATGAGTACAGCATTTGAGTGTTCAATTAAACGTATCCGTTTTGATGAGAATTATACACCAGCAGAAAGCACACGTTTAACCACAAACTTTGCCAATTTGGCACGTGGGGAAAGCCGTGAAGAAAACTTGCGTCGTACCCTTGCGATGATCAACAACCGTTTTAATAGCTTGGCAACCGTTGATAACCCGAAAGGTGATCGCTATTCACTTGAGATTGACATTATTTCTGCGGAAATTGATATTGAAGGTAATGGTCAAACTTTCCCATTTATTGAAACACTTAAAAGTGTTGTGATTGACCATCAAACAGGTGAGCGTATTGAAGGCATGATCGGCAATAGCTTCTCATCTTATGTGCGTGATTACGACTTCAGCGTGGTATTGCCACAATTGGGTTGTGGTGTAGGTGAAAAACCTGAAGATTTTGGCAATCTACATGGCAAGCTTTATCAACATTTAGTCAATTCAGATGTATTTAAAGCAGAATTTAAAAAACAACCTGTCATTTGCTTAAGCGTTTCAACCTCTAAAACGTATTTCCGTACAGCCAACGTACATCCTATTTTGGGTGTGGAATACAAAAATGATGAATATTCACGTACCGATGAATATTTTGCCAAAATGGGTTTACGTGTACGCTACTTTAAACCAGAAGGTGGTAATGCACCATTAGCATTCTATTTCGCTGGCGATTTAGTCCGTGATTATACTGATTTTGAATTGATCAGTGCTATTGCGACCATGGAAAGTTTCCAACGGATCTATCGTCCTGAAATTTACAACACCAACTCTCCTGCAGGTGTGGTGTATCAACCAAGTCTAAGCTATGGCGATTATTCACTTACACGTGTGGTCTATGACCGTGTGGAACGTGGTGAGCTTGCAGTTAAACAAGGTAAATGGACGGAAGAAAACTTCATTAAGCCTTATCAAGACATTTTAAATGAATGGGCTGCAAATTTCGAAGTCGAAACAGCTGCTTAATCCATTAAATTGATAAACAGATTTACGAATTTAGACAAAGAAGATTAGACATGGCGCTTACACAACCGAAACTTTTACTCCCAACTTCAACTGCGGGTAGCTTGCCAAAACCGTCTTGGTTAGCTGAACCTGAAAAATTATGGTCTGCATGGAAGCTTGAAGGCGAAGAATTATTAGAAGCTAAACGTGATGCTTTGAAATTATCATTACATGAGCAAGTCACTGCGGGTATCGATATCGTGAGTGATGGCGAGCAAACCCGTCAGCATTTCGTAACCACCTTTATTGAGCATCTTGAAGGTGTGGATTTCGAAAAGCGTGAAACGATGCGTATTCGTAATCGTTATGATGCGAGTGTACCTTCTGTTGTGGGTGATGTTTCTCGTAAAAAAGCCGTGTTTGTAGACGATGCGAAATTCTTGCGCAGCCAAACCAATCAACAAATTAAATGGGCGCTTCCTGGTCCGATGACCATGATTGATACACTTTACGATGGTCACTACAAGAGCCGTGAAAAATTGGCTTGGGAATTTGCCAAAATTCTGAATCAAGAAGCGTTAGAGCTTGAAGCAGTAGGTGTCGACATTATTCAGTTTGATGAGCCTGCATTTAATGTGTTCTTTGATGAAGTAAATGATTGGGGTATTCCGACCTTAGAGCGTGCGCTTGAAGGACTCAAATGTGAAACCGCTGTGCATATTTGCTATGGCTACGGTATCAAGGCAAATACGGATTGGAAACAAACTTTAGGTAATGAATGGCGTCAATACGAAGAGTCATTCCCGAAACTACAACAATCTAAGCTCGATATTATTTCACTTGAATGCCAAAACTCACGTGTACCAATGGATTTAATCGAATTGATCCGTGGTAAGAAAGTGATGGTGGGTGCAATTGATGTGGCAACCACTCAAGTGGAAACTGCAGAGGAAGTAGCAAATACGCTACGCAAAGCATTGCAATTTGTTGATGCAGATAAACTGTATCCTTCAACTAACTGTGGTATGACACCGCTATCTCGCCAAGTGGCAAGTGGCAAACTTGAAGCTTTAAGCGCAGGTGCTGCCATTGTTCGTAAAGAGCTAGAAGCTTAATCAAACGTAGTCTCGTGCGAAGCAGAACAAATCATCGCAAGGTCATTTGTCCAGCTTTATGCACGAGCACGTGATATGTACATTTGAGATGAAAGAGATGATTGAAGCAACAGACTTTAGAAATGCAATGTCTTTACTCACCACAGCAGTGAATGTTATTACGACTTCGGGTGAAACAGGTATGCATGGATTTACTGCATCTGCCGTATGTAGCGTGACGGATACACCGCCAATGTTATTAGTCTGTATGAATCAATCCTCCCGTTCACATGCCCATTTTGTTGAAAATAAAGTCTTGGCTGTAAACGTACTAAGTACTCAGCATGAACAGCTTTCAAATGCTTTTGCTTCAAGTAAATTCAGCTCAGAAGATCGTTTCAAACTCGGTGATTGGAGTACTATGGAAACTGGTTCACCTATTTTGAAAGATGCCTTGGTCAGTTTTGACTGTGAGATTCAAGATATTCAGCAAGTCGGTACACACAGTGTTTTCATGTGTCGTGTTCTTAAAGTTCAACAAAGCGATCAAGAAGAAAGTCTGGTGTATTTTAACCGTGCTTATCATCAAGTGGGTCAGTTGGAACACGCTTAACTCAATGCCTTAATTCTTTTATCTTTTTAAAGTGAACCGTACCGGGTTTGTCGGAGAGTCAATATTCTGAGAGACTATCCCGATGACAAAATTAAAATATACCCCTGAA
>NZ_JARDAL010000098.1:0-4013 GCF_048957595.1 Acinetobacter sp. AS5
TCACCCGATAAAGTCCCCATCAAACAAGAGGAAGCTTAAATGAGCTTCCTCTTGTAAAAATTGTGGGACAGCAGTGGCCCATTGGCTCCTTTGATTCAAAATCTTGGTTATTTCACAAAAGTCGTCCAGACATAATCCTGAGACTGCCCTTTGAGGGTCATTTTCAGTTGATCGCCTGAATGTAAGGCCGCAACGCCTGCCGGTGTACCGGTCATCACCACATCACCTTCTTCCAAAGTAAAGAACTGACTGATGTCAGCCAGCAAGGTCGCAATATCAAATATCAATAAAGCAGTATCGCCTTTTTGACGTAGTTCATCATTGACTTCAAGTGTGTAATGCACATCTTTCCAGTCAGTGACTACATCGGCGACAGGTACCCAATCCGACAACAGACAAGAGCCATCAAAGGCTTTGGCACGTTCCCAAGGCTGGCCTTTTTTCTTGAGATCATCCTGTAAATCACGCAAAGTTAAGTCCAGACCTAAAGTCACCGCACCCACAGCTTCAAGTGCTTTCACAGGATCGCTTTCTTTGCTTAAAGTCCGGTCAATACGCAAGCTGAGTTCACATTCATAATGACAGTTGCCCCATTCCGGATTCCATTCAATGCCTGCTTCAGGCGAACTTAAGGCACTCGGAGGCTTAATAAACAATACCGGACGATCAGGGATCGCATTGCCGAGTTCTTTGGCATGATCGGCATAACTGCGACCCACACAAACGATTTTGGATGGACGTGTGCTCATGATCAAAACTTCCCTTTTCCTTTTATAGATATCTGAATTATTTTTTAAATGTATGCTCGAACATACTCTGTTCAGTGCCGTCCTTAAAAGCACGCTTCGGTACGATCACGACGGTACGGTTTTTCAATTCCAGCATATAAGTCAGTTTACCGACAGCAAAATTCTGAACTTCGCTATATGGCACCAGCTTGCTACGATCATTGGTAAAAATTTCCGCATAGTCCTGATACAAATCAATACCCTGTTCGCTTTTACCAAACTGATATTTAACAAACTGGCGTTTAAACATCATCGGCAGGAACCAGTAACGCATGATGCCTTGCAGGATCAGGAAGAATGCACCCAAAGCCACGTAATAACGTCCAACGCCATCAAAGCCCATCGAGAAACCCCAGATGATGATCCCGATACTGACCAAAGGGGTCAGAAAACGTGAAATCTGCTTCTTGCCAAACGTCGCCAAGGCAAAACCATCCTGAGATTCTTCTAAAGTCAGAAAATAACGGGTCGATAAAGTCGGTGCTGACTCAGTCATAGCATCACATCAAAAATAAAATCTTGCCCAATACTATACCAAAATATCCACAGCGCTTATGGCCTGTCGCATCAATTACATAACTTTGCTTTGGAAATATGTGCATTTGGTTTTAAATAAATAGCAATTAAAACAAAAAATACACAACAGGATGTTGAATGAAAGGATTAAAGCAATGCATGCTCATCGGTGTTTGTTTGGCAGTTTCTGCTCCAGCACTGGCCAAGATTATTCCCTGGAATGCCGAAATACCAAGCAGTCTGAGTGCTTATCAAGGCAATGTCCAGCAACTGGCAGAATTAACCGGCGAGCGGATTCTGATTTATGCGCATCCAACCAGTAAAACCCAGCTTCCTACCTTAAACAGTAATGCAGCCAGCAAGACACAGTTTTATAGTGCGGCTGTGGTATTGCCTGTGGTTGAAGCTCAAGTTGAAAAATTGCTGCGCCATTATCCGAATTATGTCGGCCTGTTTCCGACCTTAAAGTCGGCCAAAGTGCTGGAGCAGCAGGGTTCGATTCAGCAGGTTAAATATCAGGTTCATATCCCGACCCCAATTCCGGTGTTGAACTTTAAAGAAACTGTAGTGATGCAGCATCATCTGGGTGAAAACAGCATCAGTACTTTAATTATTGATGCGCCAATTCCCTATGGTGCGGGAAAACTGGAATGGTTTGCACTGGGTCCGCATAAAACGCTGGTGACTGTCACCCAATGGGGCGACCTAAATCAGCCTAAAGGCTTTTTATTCAGTAAAATCCTGAATGCGCTGCCTGAAGCCAAACTCGGCATTCCGCCGAGTACCAATGCATTTCTGCTGGAAGCACTACAACAACGCTTTAAAACCGAGCATACAGCAGCACTAGCAACTCCGATTCCGCAACTGAGATTGAACCCTCAACAGCTACAAAAAATTGCCCAGATCAGCCAAAAATCAGGGCAACCGGTCAGTTTCATTTTGCCGAACTATCTGATCAAAGAAGGAAAATTCTCAGAAAATTTAAGATTTAGCAGCACCTATCAATATTTTCCGAATCCGGTCGAAAAATTGCGGCCGTGGTTAGCAGCTGAAGCAACCCAGCAGCTTTTCCCCCGGCAGATCAAGAAAGTCGAACTGAATCCGGTCAATGCCCAGAATATAGATGCCAACTATAAGGTGTCGGTCGGTTTAGGAGTGATTCAGATTCCATTTAACTTCAAGATGCGTTTTTACCAGCCTGATTCCCTGCAAAACCAGTTTAATGCTAATGGTGGCGACTTGAAGTTTGTGAAAGGTGGCATGCGCTTATTGCCGCAGTCACAAGGTACCTTATTTCAAATTACCAGCAGCATGAAGATTCACGATCAGGCGCCATTCTTATTAAGAGCCATGCGCAGCATGCCCTATCACGATGTTTTACCTGCGGTAGGTGGCAATACCGTTTATGCACTGAAAGTGCAGCAGAAATTAAGATGAGCAGGAAGCAGAGAGTTATTGGTTTTTTATATGAAAAATAGTTAAAAATCACAGACGTAAAAAAACCGCATCACTGTGCGGTTTTTTCAGAATTCTTATCAAGATTGGTGCGCTCAGAGAGATTCGAACTCCCGACCCCTTAGTTCGTAGCCAAGTGCTCTATCCAGCTGAGCTATGAGCGCGACGTCTTGATGGGGTGCATTATACGAGCTTTTTTAGTCTTGTTAAGTGTTTTTTAATAAAATCACAACTGAATGTACAGTAATTAAACGATGTATCAGAATTTATAGTTTTCTGCTGAAAACTTCTGCGGATTTAGAGCTAAAAGCACTTAATTAATTCAACCAGAAAGCTGGATTTTCCGAAAAATTCCAGCACCACACAATGGGTCAGCCTTAAGTATTCTCAACCAGGTATTCAGCCAGAATAGAATTCAAATATAAAACGACCGTCATCACCCTTGTATGCTTTATCACTCGCCTATTGTTCCAGTCTTTACTGCTCCTACCCTTTGATAATGCGTAAATACAATACCATTTGAGCTGGCCAGATGATCTATCAATTGAAAAGCGGCGGGTATTGCTTCATAACTAAACAGGCGTTTGCCAACACCCAGAATGATTGGAAAAGTCAGCAGACGAAGTTCGTCCACAAGCTCATATTTGAAAAGCGCCTGTACCACTGCAGCACTACCATATACGCGAATATCCCCCTCTCCCGCTGCTTTAAGCTTGATTATCTCATCAATGCTTTTCAGAAAAAGGGTATTTTGCCAGTCGGAATGCTCCAGACTGGTAGAAAAAACATATTTATTGACATCATTAATTCCCGGCCAGTCTTCAGTATGTGTGGGCCAGTAAGATTCAAAAATCTGAAAAGTATGTTTCCCTAAAAGAATATCGGAGGGCTGCATCCATTTTTGCATGATGACATCAAATGCCGGATCTGGTTCCGCGTTAAAATACGGCGCCACCCAGCCACCATATTGAAAACCACCAGATATATCTTCTTTTGGGCCGCCTGGCCCTTGCATCACGCTATCGAGGGTCAAAAATTCCTGGACAATGATTTTTCTCATCACGACTGCCTTTATTTTTATTCACTCGCCTGAGACTTATTTTTAGCACGTGATGTCTAGTATTTCTGTAAATTTTAGACACAAAAAAACCGCAACATGTGCGGTTAATTGTTCAAGTTGGTGCGCTCAGAGAGATTCGAACTCCCGACCCCTTAGTTCGTAGCCAAGTGCTCTATCCAGCTGAGCTATGAGCG
>NZ_JARDAL010000099.1:0-3791 GCF_048957595.1 Acinetobacter sp. AS5
AATCAACAGGGTTTTCGGTCTCTAAGCACTTTTTAAAGGGAACATCATCGACTCAAATCTCTATTTGCAACAGTGCCGTAAATTTGAGAATGAATCTGTACGTACAGACTCATTCCCTATCTATAAAGATATTAGAAATAGCTACATAGAGTTTATTTCTAGTTTATTCAAATTAGTCGTTCAAATTAGGCGTTACTACGGATGAACAATAATTTTTACAGCAGACTCATTATTATGAATCAATGTTTCAAAGCCTTTAGAAACAAGATCATCTAATGCAATCCGTTGGGTAATAAAAGGTTCTAGATTAATCTTACCTTGCTCAACCAAACGGATAGTTTCCTGATGATCATTTACATAAGCAATCGTGCCACGAATATCTAGCTCTTTCATCACCACACTATGCACATTAATTGTGGCAGGATGGCTCCAAATAGAAACGATAACGACTACACCAGTTGGTTTCATTGCTGCAACGAGTGTATCCATGACTTTATTGACACTACTACATTCAAAAGCGACATCTACACCGCGGTCTTCTGTAATTTTCATTACCTCAGCAACTACATCAACCTTAGATGGGTCTAGTACATAATCGGCAACACCCGCTTCTATCGCTTTTTCTTTACGTTTTGCACTCAGTTCAGTAATGATGACCGTGAGACCTTTAGCCTTTAAAATAGCAGATAAAAGTAAGCCTATTGGGCCTGCTCCACCAACCAGTGCGATATCGCCAGCTTTTGCGCCACTTCTGACATAGGCATGATGACCGACAGATAAAGGTTCTATCAATGCTGCTTGGTCTAAAGGAATATCATTTGAAATAGGATGTACCCAACGCCGCTGAACTGCAATTTTTTCAGAAAGACCACCACCGCGTCCGCCTAAACCAATAAAGTTCATATTTTTTGATAAATGATACTTATCATTGGGGCCAGTCGGCACATCGTCAGCAATGATGTAGGGTTCAACTACGACATGTTGCCCAATTTGGATATCATCTACACCCTCTCCAACTGCATAAACCACGCCTGAAAATTCATGTCCCATTGTTACAGGTGCAGATTCTCCCGAAATTGGGTGTGGGTGACCACAAGGTGGAATAAAAATAGGACCTTCCATGAATTCATGTAAATCTGTACCGCAAATACCACACCACGCAACTTGAATTCCAACTGTGCCTGGAAGTACTTTCGGTTCAGGGATATCTTCAATTCGAATATCCCCTCGGTCATAAAAACGAGCTGCTTTCATTTTATATTCCTTATATTGATGTTAACGGTAAACCAGTGCGTACACGGCCTCAACTTTCAATAAAGTATAAAAGGTGTTTGTGTAGGCAATACCCTTACTTTTGATAAGCCAAAAGAAAGCAAAAGCCTTTGTTACCCATACATAACATCCCTATTATGATGGATAACGTGTGGCATCCCTGCCACACTCGTGTATCCAAACGTTGCTTAAATTAAACTATGTAATAGTGGCGACATAAAGGTGCTCTTATCGCTATATATTAAAAACTTAGTGGAACACTGTTTCTAAAGCTTTTAAACCCACTTTGGGATCAAGTAGACCGTTGTAAATTTCAGGGATTTCACGTTCCACCCCAAAAAATTCATAAATGGCAAGCATCGCCCCACGAACTGAATATTCCACAGTAAAGACCACGTCATCTTCAATTTCCACAAACTGTCCAAGGAAAGCAAAGTTTTGTGAGCCTTGTGGAATTACCTGTGGACGATCCCCCGGTTTACGGCAGGCGAATAGGGCAGAGGCGTATGGCATCATGGCGGTAGTAACATCAGTCGTTGCCAAAACATGATCTAAAATGTCGTCAAAACCGAGCTGTTTAATCAGTTCTGTTAGGATTTCTTGCCCCGTGGCTTCGGACATTGGTTTTTTGATGTAATCGCCTATATGGTCAATTTGGAAACCGTAGCCCCATAAGGTATATAAACCTTCAGGTAAGTCGGCAAAGTGTGGCTGTGCAGGAACCACGATGGATAAATGCCAACCCGACTCATACCAAGTCATGAGTGCGCCTGTGCCTGGTTCATTGCCTGTATAGTCAATAATACGTTTAAGTAGCACGTCATCTTTCATGGTCAGAGTGAAAGACTCCCACTTATGTTCATCGACATTGCCATAAAAAGTCATTGGACGGCCAAAGTCTGGGGCTTTTTGTGCCAGCGTTTCCCAAAGCGTCCAGCCATGATCTTCTCGATGACGAATAAGGGCAGGCACGTCATGATTACCGCCATAACGTGAGTCTGCTGTAATAGAGCCTAAAGTGAAAATAGCTAAATCATTGGCTTTCAGATTAATTTGCTCTGAGCCTTCAGGCAATTGTACATATAGGCGTGAAGCGTAGCGTTCTTGAGTTTCAGCATTGGTAATGAAGTCTGCATCTGTGACATAGTGTCCAAAACGCACATCGACGCCTTGTGCGACTAACCAACGCTGTAGGGGCAGAATCATCGAGTCATATTGGTTGTACTTGGTACGTTTCACACCCGCTAAGGTATGAATGCGTGGCAATTCTTGAATAAAACGCAAGAAATAGCGTCTTAACTCTGCTGCACTGTGCCATTTTTGAAAAGCGAAAGTCGTGCGCCACATGCGCCAGAAATTGGTTTCAAAAAAGGTTTCATCAAAAAACTCATCAATGCGGCGACTGCCAATTTTTTCTTCTTTTGAAGCTAATAGGCGCAGCATCTGTGCACGATGTAGCGTATTCAGACCAAGCTTTGCTGCATCCGCAATGACATGTTCGGCATCAATCAACCGTGCATTGGCGTGGGTTTTCACTTTTTCATTAAACTCACGACATTCTTCACGCACCGAAATGTCTGGATTTTCCAAAGATGGAATACTGGAAAATAAGTCCCATAGGCACAAATAAGTTTCATCGGTCAGCATTCGCCCACCACGTGTTACCCAAGCTTGCGCGGCATGCGGTGTATGTCCACCATCCATCGAACCACCTGAAATATCGAGTTCTTCTAAAATATGGATATTTTTGGCAGGGACTTTGGCATCACGGATTGCAAATGCAGCAGCAGCCATACCTGCGATACCACCACCAATAATCCAAAGATGGGACTGTTGTGCGTCTAATGGGGTGCGCTTCTTCTTTTGCATGGTTCACCTTTAATAATGATGTTAAAAACTATGAAGTATAAAATGTGATTTAGAAAAACCTTAAAAATAGTATGACTTTTTATATATGAAAAATGTATGAAATGGGAAGCAATTTACTCATTATATTTTGTAATCAAAAAAATGTAAGTAATGGTTATTTTTAATACACATTTGTATTTTTTTAAAATAAAATATGATTTAAGTAATTGATTTTATTATTTTATAGAGTAATCACTCTATTTTGATCATATTTGTTTGTGTCTGAAGAATGTGTTTGAAACTAGGCTTTCTATTGATCATTAAAAGATATAATTGAATAATAGATCTCTTTCATAAATCAAAAAACGAGCACCTTTTTGATTGATATTTGTACTCTAATTTTCTTAGCATTCGTGCATAATCTGCGGATGAAATACATTGATTCAAAGAAGCTTTCTGAAACACAGTTTAAGCGATATACAGGCATCTCATGGTCAACCTTTTATTTAAATGGTTGAGCAATTGCAGAAGCATGTTCCAGCTAAAGGCAGACCACCCAAGTGGCACTGTTGCAAATAACCACGAATGGTAAGTTGAAGACTGTTTTAGCTAAAGGTGCAGCATATGAATCCTTTCCATGGTCGGCATTTTCAGGGCGAAATCATTCTTTG
>NZ_JARDAL010000100.1:0-3675 GCF_048957595.1 Acinetobacter sp. AS5
ACGATGATCTCTAACGTCTTGCAGAACTGCAAGACGTTGAATTTCTTTATCAGACATAGTGATCAGCATTTATATTTTATATCCAGTCCATGGTGATAAAAACCATCATAAACCAGACATTTTTATTGGTGAGAATATAGACACTTTAAATGGGTTCTAACATTTTGACTTCGTATAAGGTGTATTATGTTAATTTTAGTGGAACTTTATAATTAGACGTTGTTGTTGATATATAGCGAATGCCATCATGGTGGGCACTATATTTTATGTAGATTGAATACCCACAATCTAAATTACACCATTTTTCAGAGTACAGACTTTCTCTTACATCATCTGGACTTCCCAATAGATCATGAATTTCAACCTTAGACATGTCAAAATTAAGTCCTTTAGGTAGAAGCTCTCTATATTTATTAAATCCTTCAACATTTTGATTATAAAAAAATATTGTTTGAAAAAATAAGTTTTTACCTAACATTGCTGTATCACTAAAATGATCTAAGCAACTAGCTTCATCTCGAAAAAGTAAACAAATACCTTTTTCTTCATTAGCTATATATAAAGTATCTTCATCTAAAGGTTTGAACCGTACCGGGTTTGTCGGAGAGTCAATATTCTGAGAGTCAATATTCTGAGAGACTATCCCGATGACAAAATTAAAATATACCCCTGAAATCAGAGAAAGAGCGGTTCAATTATTGATTGAATCCGAGAAAGATTATCCATCGAATTGGGCTGCGATCACAGCTATTGCTCCCTGAGCAGTATACTGCGCAAGGGTTGTACTCCTGAAACACTACGTGTTTGGTATCAAAAATATTTAGATAAACAAAATCCAGTTAAAGTACAGCAGCTTTCAGACCAAGAACGTATCAAACAACTGGAACGCGAAAATAAAGAACTGCAACGTGCGAATGAAATTCTACGTAAAGCAGCCGCTTTTTTCGCCCAGGCGGAGCTCGACCGCCCACACAAATAATGGTGGATTTCATCCATAACAATAAAGACTTATATGGTGTTGATGCGATTTGTAGGATTTTACCGATCGCAGCTTCAACCTATTACCGGACTCTAGATCTCTGCGAAAATCCAGAACATCGAGCAAAGCGAGATTTACATGACTTGCATCATGCTGAGGAGATTAAACGAATTTGGAAGGAAAGTTCAGGTCGGTATGGTGTACGTAAAGTCTGGCAAAAACTGAAACGTGAAGGCTATATTATTGCACGCTGTACTGTTGCTCGATTAATGAAAAAGCTAGGTATACAAGGTGTTTGGCGAGGTAAGAACAAACAAACCACCCGTAGCCGAGATGATCAAAAACGAGCGAATGATTTAGTGAAACGTAATTTTAGTGCTGATCATCCAGATCAGCTGTGGGTCAGTGACTTTACGTATATTCAAACCAAGTCAGGTTGGGTCTATACCGCATTTATTATTGATGTGTTTTCACGAGCAATTGTTGGATGGAAAGTATCAACACGTATGAATACAGATATGATGCTTGATGCATTAGAACAAGCTTTGCATGATCGAGGTATGCCAAAGAATGTAATTCATCATTCCGATAGAGGTGTGCAATATCTTTCCATTCGCTATACCAATCGTCTAGAAGCAGCAAATTTACGAGCGTCAGTCGGTACAACTGGTGATTCATACGATAATGCTTTGGCTGAAACAGTGAATGGCTTATACAAAACAGAGGTGATTGAATATTTAAAAGCAGATTGGCAAGGTTTAGCGGATGTACAACTTGCGACACTCAACTGGGTAGATTGGTTCAATAAAGAGCGTGTACACAGTGCATTGGGTTACAAAGGTTTAATTCCGGAACCGGAAAGAACGGAAGGAAATTACCGCCTTTACGATGTAGGCTATGTTGAGCGAATTAAATTTATTTTGAATTGCCGAACTTTAAATATGAGTTTGAATGAAATTCGTCAATTACTTACCTATAAAGACAAACCTGAGAAAAATTGTTCAGATGTGAATGAATTAATTGACTTACATGTCAGTGCTATCAGAGAAAATATAATCAAGCAACAAAAGCTTATTGAACAACTATCTGATTTAAGAGGTACTTGTGATGGTTTATGTACAATTGACCAATGTGGAGTTTTAAAAAATCTAGCTTGATTATCTAGACCTATGCTTTTTTCAAAAAATCGGCACTGTTGCAAATAACCACGAATGGTAAGCTGAAGACTGTTTTAGCTAAAGGTGCAGCATATGAATCCTTTCCATGGTCGGCATTTTCAGGGCGAAATCATTCTTTGGGCTGTGCGCTGGTATTGTAAATATGGCATTAGCTATCGTGAACTGCAGGAAATGCTGGCCGAACGGGGTGTGAATGTTGATCACACGACTATTTACCGTTGGGTTCAACGTTATACGAATCTAAAAATGGGAGCCTATAGCTCCCATTTTTATTGTTAAACGTTGAATCCTATATGTTTTCCTGTTGGAAGCTCTACATCAATACGGAGCTTCCCACCCATTGCCTCAACATACTTTTTCATGGTTGAAATCTTAAGATCATTGCCACGATTTTCTATTGCTGAAAGCGATGGCTGTTTTATTCCCAAAGTTTCAGCAAGCTCTTTTTGAGAAATTTCGAGTTCTTCACGAATAAGATGAAGCTGATTTTCTAGCAGTAATTCATCAGCCATTTTTTGAATACGGGCTTGGCTCTCTGGAGAGCGGCTAGCTAACAATTCTTGCAGAGTCTTAGCCATTAGATTTATCTCCTAGGGTAGTGAGATGAAGTTGGTATTGTTCATCTGCAATATCCAGCATGTCTTTATAAAAACGCTTTTTACCGCCTTTATCAGCAATACATAGAACAATAGCCTGTCGTAAGGGATCAAATGCGAAGAAAGCTCTTAAGGGTCTACCGCGATGTTGAACACGCAGTTCTTTCATATTGGTAAATTTAGACTCATACACAGTATCTACTAAAGGACGGCCTAAACTCGGTCCCTACTGCTGTAGAACAACCAGGGCAGCTAGGACCTTCTCTTGTGTAGGTTCATCTTGCTGTTCAAGCCACTGATTAAATAGATCTGTCGTAATGACTGTCCACATACCACAACCAAAATATAGATTATAGTCTATATTTTAGGGGCATTATGTTTGTTTTGCAAATGAAAAAGGATAGGCAATAAAAAACCCCGGCATCCTGCCGGGTTTTTTTATCGTTGCTGATTGTGCTGTTGTACCCTCTGGTCCATGTGCAATAACTTATAATTTTTGTTTTATGTTATGGAACATCCTGTTCCTGATGACTTGATCATAGGAAAATTCCAGTATGCCGCATAGCAGCAAAGGGCCGAGATTTATGTGCGCCAAAGCGTACAAAATAGCCTAAATTTCATCCACAGCAATTGGGGATAGTTTTCGCCCTGGAAGAGCTGAGAACATTGGGAAAATGCCAAAATTGATCATTTTCTATACAGGATTATTGGCAAGAACTATCAAAACTGCTCATAAAAAAGCCGACTTGTTTCAAAGTCGACTTTTTCTTGTTTTTTGGCTTTTAGTTAATTTTTTAAGTCATTGATATTTAAATTAATATACAAGTGTACTTCGTATAACCGCCATTATGTTAAATGGAGGGAAAATCTATTTTTAAAGTGATAAAATTATTGTAGTTATTTTAAGAATAGCTGCTTTTGA
>NZ_JARDAL010000101.1:0-3437 GCF_048957595.1 Acinetobacter sp. AS5
ACTATGATAAGATTAACCCGTTAGGTCAGGTGGCCTAACTTAAATAAAAAAGTCTCCGACAAACCCGGTACGGTTCAGATCGATAATTACTTCTATGTTTATATTCATTAATATTTCTCATTCTAAATATAGTATCGATCAAATCTTCTAAAACAACTGTATCTCCTGAAATTTCATCTATTTCTAATGGAAGAAAATCAATAATTTTCTTGGATTTTATATATTGAATTTGTGCACGATATTCTTTAGTCAGTTGTTCTACTGACTCGAAAATTATTTCTGCTAATTTACCAGCAGTAGGCTCTAGCCAGTGAATACGTTCTCCAGCACCTTTAGCACCATGATATCGAATTCCTATGGAATATTGCTGAACACCATCTAAACTCAAGTGTTCTTGTGTAATGGGATCTATAATTTTCTTTTTTATTAGCGCATTTCTTTTTAATAATATAGCTTCAGTTGAACGAAAGCCCGTAATGATCAATAATAATAGAAAATTAAGTGCTATTTTTTCACTGGTTGTTTGGCATAAACGACTAAGAGCAACAATATTAATAAAAGTTTGAACTGAGACCAATTTATCACTTTCAACATCATCTTCATCTAGCTCTAGTTGTTCAATTAAAGCTTTCGTTTTTTTTGCATTTGGGGTCCTATTTTTCTTATTGATGTACTTTAAATCATGTACAAATTCAAGCTGTGACTCTGTAAAACCATAATGATTGATCATCTTTTGTATACGTATGAAACTTCCCGCATGGTCTGGAAGATTTGTTTTACTTGAGTTTTCAAATAAGCAATCAAAAGCGATATTTAAAATCTTGGTTGTTAATGAACATGCATGGTGATTTTGAGTATGTTGAACTAATGCGCTATACCAACGTTTAAGAACTAACATTTCTGCATACAATTTTTGTGGCGAAGCCCTCTTATTGGATTGACGATAACTTAAAACAATTACAGATTTCATAAAGATTTGAAATTCTTCATCTATCTCAACATGATCAATTCCTTTTAGTCTTTTTATTACCCCAAAATTTAGATATGTTTTTCCTGATCTTGATATTAACCATCCAGATCCATTAGAGCCTCCAACCCATATTGATTCATTCCAAGTATTTTTAAACGTCGGTTGAATATTTTCTAAGAAATATTCTTTTTGTTCACTTATAAACTCAAGATAATTTTTAGAAATCACGATCTGACTCCTTAAAAGCATTACAGCGTAATATCACTGATTCAATTTCAAACTTTGTAGTTTCATGAATCTTAATGACTGGATTCCTAGATAGACCAATCCCATCAGATAATTTAATCAATGAATTGATTTCGTTTTGGATACTATGAAGAACTTTTCCATGATCAGCATCGATAAAAGGGTGGAAATACATGCAGCCATAGCAATTCCTCACAGGTTGAAATAGACAATTATCTTTATAGGAGCAACCACCAATATCGTAGTAAATTTCTGCCCCTATGTTGCCTAAAACTTTTTTGCGGGACCAATCTTTGGTATAGACCAGTCGACCAGTTAATAGCATGGCAATCATTTGTTGATATAAAGAGTTTCTTCCTAATGCCTTAGCTCTAATTTGTGCCATTTCAGGTGTAGAAAAAATATAATGTCTAGCTGTTACTACCGATGAGTGCCCTAAAATATAAGCAATTTCTTCTGCAGTAGCTCCACTTATTGCGAGGCTGTAACCAACATGATGTCTAAAATCTAAGCAAGAATATTTCTGTTGAATCATCTCACCAGATAGAACTGCTTCTTTATATTGCTTCGGAGAAAAATCAAATAATTGTTTATTAATCGCTTGTTGGCAAAACAGAGAGGCTTTGTCGCCCATATCAAATAACTTTTGATTATCATTGAGGTTATATCTTTTGATGTAAGCTATAACAATTTCAGCAACTTCTTCAGGTAACTTAATAGTGATTTTTTCATGAACATAACGAGCTTGCTTTGCATAAGGAATAAGGATGCTATAACGACAAAAATTATCACTTTTACGGATAGTATCCTGCTTTAAATCGCTAACAGATAGCTTAGCCAATTGAACGGGTCTAAGTCCTGATACATAAACCAAACCTAGCATTGCTGAATTTAAAAGCTCTTCATTAGTGATGCTCTCATCTTGATCAACCAAATTACTATTAATCTTAGAAAATCCTTGTTGAATCATAGTTTTAAGAGGGTAGTCAATCCGATCCTCGTATTCTTGATAATATAATTCTGAGTTAAATGATTTAGGGCGTTCCAAGAAATCAAGCTCATACTCTTTATCAATATTAAATCCAGAAAAATTTTCCAAAAAAAGCAATTTAACCAAAAATTTTAAATGATAATAAAAACCATTTTTATCATTTTTCGATAAATAATTTAATAATGTTTTAAAGCTATTAAAATTGAATTTAAGTTTATTATTTTTAAAATATTTTAAAAAATATTTAAATGAGTTAAACTTATAATGAAGACCTGAAGGAGTATTCACCTGTATATAAAAAACCAAGAAAAATTTCAAAATTTTCTTCTCATATAAGTCAAAACAATCAAAATTTAAATGAATCTTATTTCCAGAATAAAAAAACTCCCAAATATCAGGTTTAGTACTAATAAATTTTGTATCAAATGTAGATGCAAGATCAAAATTTATTAGTGGGGGTATCCTTAATTTATCAATAGTATTTAAATCCTCAGATGAGAATAGCTTAAAAAGCTGTTCATCACCCAAAGAATTAAGTTCAATATCTATTTGTTTATTATGAACTTTTTCCAAATATCTCACTCGTTTCAATAATTCTCTGAAGATTTGAGATGTTGGCTCTTTCTACGATAAATCTCTTGCCGTAGTAGGAAGGCATTAAACTCGTAGGAGACCAACCTCCAAGCACACGTAAATCATCTTGTGCTTTATCCAAAGAATTTTGACCTATATTATTAATCGAATTCCCTAGTTTATCCATGTTTTCATATTTTTTATATGAATGATTTAACATTAAATACGCCCATGTATGCCTACAAACATGAGGTGTAATGCTATTTATTGAGTCAAATGCTTTATTATCAAAGTGATGCGGTATTCTATATTTAATATTTTTATCTATAATTTTAAAAATTTTATTAATACCAGAATAACTCAAAGAAGAGTAGGGTGGTTTTAATGAAGTAAACAAGATATCTGAATTAATATCACTGCGAATTTCTTTTATATAAATATTTATAAATCGATAATCTCTTTCTTGTAATGTTATTACTCGATATGAAAATTCATTTTTAATTTTAGGTTTTCTACGTCTGTCATCATGTTCATCATGTTCATCATCAGTATTGGTAATAATTAAACTATAAGAGTCATTAGACTTCCGTCATAAATCAAAAAACGTACAATTTATTTGATCTTAAATTAATCAGCAAAATTATTTAATTCAAGAGA
>NZ_JARDAL010000102.1:0-3424 GCF_048957595.1 Acinetobacter sp. AS5
GCAGGATCAAACCAAATGGCAATATTTCCGCGACTCATGAGTGCTCGGTTATATGCGGGCCAATTGGTTGTGCGGTAAATTTTGTGTGTAGGCTTCTTCATTTGAAAATTATATCGCTAAAAAAGCCTTTACAGATAGGTTTGTGCAACAAAGCCGAACCATAATAGAAATTATATTTACTAATCTGATTATAAGCATTTTTTTTACTAAGTGTTACATGCTGTATAAATTTGTTGAAAAGTTTAATTTTTTAGATCGCTTTAGAATTAAAGTTATAAATCTTTTAACTAAAAATACCACTCGTTATTCTATATTTTATTGTGCAAGGGGGGGGAGACATCTTTTTTCATCGTTGTTTCGTAGATAAATCGATAAGATGTCTTCAAATTAATCCTGGATACACTTATAACATGGGCACTTTACCAAAAATTGAATCAGTACTGTTAGAAATCCATCAAAGTCTTGGTGGTAATACCTCATATTCGACAGCTCAAAAGAATAAATTTGCCACTGGAAAAATCAGTATCAGTAAGCAATCTGATATGATGAAAACAATTATTTTATCTATTTTTGAAAAACTCAATGTTCGCCCTGAGTCTTTTGATGCCATTTGGCAATCATTAACCAATATTGCAAATGCCTATAAAGGTCTTGAGCTCAAAACTTGGACATTTAATGCTGACCAAAAACAAATTAACTGGATGCTTTTAACGCATTTCTTAGTACCAGGTTTAGCACGATTTTCTGCATTCCAAGCTATTCAAACTCCTTTTGATAAAGGTATGCCAGGTGGCCGTTTCTGGTATTTGCCTGAGCTGATTGAAAATAATAGTGATAAAAAGCTAATTCTACCAGTTCCCCAAGTTATTGACTGGTTAACTGATCTACTAGGAACTGAAATACAAAAAGCTGCCAACCACATTCTAGATATTGACATTCAGAACTTACAACGTTCTCTCTATAACTGGAAGAATGGTACAAATACTATTCGTTATAGCTCTATTTATGAATATTTCCCAGATGGGCTAAGTTTAAATTTCGAAGGAGCATTTCTATTAGATGAAACTATTACTCTTGATGAGCAATTTAACCAAGCATTAGCTTTCATCAACAAAAAAGACCTAAATGCTCAAAAGCTTAAATTTGAACTCCCACTGTCTGAGGAAATCCTTACCGATATTTTGCAGGGTAACGTAAATGAAGAAGAAAAAGTTAGATTAATTGAATGCTTATTAGATCGATATTCAGCTCCTACTATAGATGTTATTCGTCAACGTCTTGTTGTTGCTTGTGTAGTACAAGATATTTATCACCGTTTAGTCAAATCTCTGTGCCCTGATGTAGATAAGCATTGCGTAGATCCAATTAAAAATAAAGTTCTGCAATTATTCTCATTATATAAAGTTGTTTATAACCTCACTATCGATGCATGGAGAAATTTTAGATATGATAGTGAATTTGCAGAAGATATGTGGTTTGAGACCCATTTACCTGAATGGGATAAAGAAAGCTTATTTCTTTCGATTCTACCTTCACGTAAAGAAACAGGTATTGATGAACTCGCAACGTATCTGAGCTATAGCTTCCGTATCAATACAAGTGAGGTACTTGATGATGTAATTGGTCATGATGATAATTCATGCACTGAAATTGCTGAACGTACTGTACGTAAACTGCATCACTTTTATGAGGAACAAACCAAAACTCAAGAGCTAAAAGCTCGTATGCAACAAAGCTCACCATGGAGAGCTTTACAAAATGAGCAGAATTATTGGGTAGTAAGTGGCGTAGCTCAGTCAACAGATCTACCTATTCGCTTGAAAGAAATGACCGCTAAGCGTATGAGGGAATTGGCTAATACGCCTTTCGAGAAAATTCTAGTTGTTATTCCAGAGCTTGCTTACTATTTAAATGGTGAAAGTAAAAACAGACCTAAAGATTGCAAAAATAAGGTTGACGCTTTACTTGATGAAGCAGAAAAAACCGAAGGATATGATTTATGGAAGTTTGCCATTTTGCAATACAAAGCTAAACACTTATTGGCACAAAATAATTTTGGCGAGGCATCACAATATTTCAGAGATGCTCTGGAAGAAAGTTTTAAATGTAGTTATGGTCTAATAACTGGAGAAATTGCACGAGATTGTCTAGCTATAGCGGTAGCGAATCAAAAACTTATCACGAACAATCACGAAAAATATTATCGTGAAATGCTTAGTGGTGGAATAATAGAAAGTGATCAAATTCCTTCTATAGAGGAAGTAGCACGTTGGGCATACTCTTATTTCTGGGAAGATCTTTATAAACCGTATCCTGGAATCAAGCCTCAACAACCGCTCAGTAAAACTCTAGTCAAACCGGCGTTGGATAAACTTGTTCCTTTGCTTAAACAAAATAATTTAGCGGGGTTGAAGGATTGGCTAAATTCTAATAATACTTTGTTTAAATCTAATCTGCCTGACGTTGAAGGTAACTCAATGCTCATGCTGATGCTAAAATTATTTTTTGAAGCTCAAAAATTAATGGATGCTAAGATATTAGAGGTTTGGGAAAACTTCTTAAAAGATCTTTTTGAAAAATATCCAGAACAACTGAATATTTCTGATCTTAAAGGCCAAACACCATTAATGTTGGCTGTTGAAGCTCGTGAAACGATGTTAGTTGAACAAATGTTGGCAGCTGGAGCAAATGCAAATATTCAGAATTATCAGGGGATGACTGCCTTACATACAGCCTGTAAAATTCGGACTCCCAAAATTTTTGATGCCTTTTGTACTGAGTCTTCTGACTGGAATGTGACAACAGTAGATGGTAGATTACCGTTACATACTGCCTGTTGGTCTGGAAATCTGTACGCAGTCAAAAAATTGGTACATTTAGCGCCTAAGCAACTTTGGGAAAAAGATCATTCTGGATTCACACCGTTAGAATTGGTTGAAAATCTGATTGAGAATCCTGAAGCACTGCAGATGTTAGAGCAACAAAGTAGAAAAAATGGTTATTCTTGTGGAACACAACAAGAACTTGAAAAAATTCTTGAAGTTTTAGAGCAAAATTTATCTATGAACAGTTAATTTCTCTCTTTAAAAGCCCTGTAGATATTGATATACAGGGCTTCTTCATATTAATACCTATAAACTCTTTTGAATAGCCCCCAAAACAGGTATCAGAAAGCTAAATGATAATAAAATCTTGTGAAGCTTGACCAAAATTAGTGTTTGGTCTAATCTATATTAGTATTAATGAACTAAACACCATGTGTTATTTATTTAACTTATGTTCACCTGAAGTCTAGTTAATAAAACTTTTATTAATTTTATTTATTATTTTCAATAACTTATATAAATAAAAAATAATTATAAATTTTTGGTTCATGAACCTAATGAATTTATTGATACTTTTATAAAATAGAGTTAATTTGTCC
>NZ_JARDAL010000103.1:0-3393 GCF_048957595.1 Acinetobacter sp. AS5
TGTCATATTGAAAAGTTTCAAGTAAGACGATCTAAACTGATTTTGAATCATATTTTTTCAGCCTTGATGGCCTACGTTGAGATACAAAAGAACCAGTTTGAGCGGATCTTTGAAAATGTATACCGTTGGCAGAAGAAATTATTTAGACCAGTTATCAAAAACTTCATTGATGACTTTATTCTCGATAAAAATCATCTGCTACCACAGAGAATCTATAAATAATAGTGCGTAAGTCCTAGTATATTTAATTTTTAAAAGAGTTTCTAGTTCATGTGAGCTATTTAAAATTCTAAACTGCTGTTATAGCCGTTTAGAGACGCTAATCACGACAAGCTCCAAGATGCCAGGTCTACTCTTTAGACGAAATTTGGTAGGTTTTTTTATCGACGACATCAATCCGAATTCTGTATTTTTGATTATTTTCTATGTCATGTTATGTCATTGCTGCTACGACTTATCTGCTATACAAATTGAGTGAATAGTAAATTGCATATTCCTATGTAAATCTACCCCCTATTCCTATTTGCACCCTACCATTCATTTCTGTTCGTATAAGCCACTAGGCATGCCAAACTCTTGATTAATGGTATCAATATTGATACTATTAATCATTGGCACTATTGAGCATTTAAATGGCAAATCTTGATCAACTTATAGAACAAATGCGGAATAATCCAAAAAATATCCGCTATGTCGATTTACTCAAGGTTTGTAAGCAATATTTTGGTGAACCAAGACAAACAAGTGGTAGTCACACGGTATTTAAAACACCGTGGCAAGGCGATCCTCGTATTAATCTTCAAGATGATAGCGGAAAGGCTAAACCTTATCAGGTTAGGCAAGTATTAGCTGCACTTGATAAACTTAAAACATTGTGAGGTGTCAAATGGATAGCAAACAATTTACTTATCGTGTTACATGGTCAGCAGAAGATAATGAGTATGTTGGTCTATGTGCCGAATTTCCGTCACTGTCTTGGCTCGATGCAGAACAATCTAAAGCATTCTCAGGGATTGTTGATCTTGTTGCTGAAGTTGTAGCAGATATGATCAGCAATAATGAGAAATTACCTGTACCGCTTTCAGAAAAAAAGTATAGCGGACGGTTTGCTGTTCGTGTTCCATCAATGGTTCATCAAAAACTAGCACTTGAAGCTGCGGAGCGTGGTGTGAGTATGAATCGTTTGGTATCGGCAAAATTGGCTATGTAGTTTTATATCTTGATGGTCTACTTGGAATGAGAATGACTGGTAGACCATAAACAAGAATAGCTGGTTGGTTTATCCAATAATTTGCAGAAAATGGAATAAAAATTTATCTAGACCTATCTACACATAATTTTCGTTAAAAATTAATATTCAATTTTTAGCAAGAATAGCGTTATATTTTGATCAAAAAAAATGCCCAGAGAGGGATCAATGGGCAAAACTAAGGACCTTGACGGTCATTCAGAAACTACAGCTAGGTTCTAGCTATGATTCTGCATTTAATTAAGAAAAGCTACACTGGCTGAATGTATCAAAAGTTGAATCATGTGATTTATCATTAATTAATACAGTTGAGAAAACAAGATCATAGCCCTGCTGATTAATACAGTAACTCACCAAACAAATCCGCTCTGATCTCTTCTAAGCTGAGATCTGATTTCATTCTATTACAAAGTGGATGAACCAGCAGACCATTCTCTAGCACCCCTTGGCCACCTGCGGCTTTGGCAATCCGATGATCCGATTCAGTAGAATCGAGATAGATTAATCCATCACAAATGGGGCAAAAGTTATGATTACCCACCAGAAAATTGTGCTTAAGCAAATTTTTGGTTAATGCTGAAAAGGCCTTGGGCTTTGATCGAGAGATCGGGCTAATCGATTCCACATATCCGACTACATGCTCTACAACCCCATCATCATAATTACCCAAAAATCTTTCAGAGTAAAACTCGTTAAAGTTGATGTACTTAAAAGCCTTTGACATCGACAAAATGAAGGTATTCAGGCATTCTTTATCTTTAAAATCAATATCCATTTCTAGGCTTAAACAGATAAATGCCTTATAAACGATTTGCAGTCGATCATAGCCTTTAATCCCACTCCCGAACTTGCCGACCGTTTCAGTGATCGCCACTGGAAAATTGGCAATCAAGAATTCAATACTACTGCGGACGCGTGTAAACTCTTTAAAGCTAATGGTTCTATGATGAATCTGCATGATGCTTTCATGGATTTCAAACACAATAGCAAACCATGCGAGAAAGGAAGTAATCTGAAAACGCTGGTCTTTATAAAAATATAAGAATGGAGGTAAACCCAAACTCGGAACCCCAGTATTTTTTACAGGAGTTGCCATTCTGCAAAGGATCGTAAACAGATGCGACATGATCTTTTCAACGCGTTCACCCTGATTCAGGCTCATAATATTATGAATCTGATCACCCGCAATGATATTCATGAGTTCATTGACCAAGCCAATTTTTTTGCCATGACTCATTTCAGTGTCTAATAAGATGGTAGAGAAAAGCAGCTGATGGATCTTCTCCCCCAACTCGATCAGCTCATTTAAACGTGTATATTGAAGCTCTTCTAAATTGGATTTATTGTCATTGATATAGCAACAGGCATAGATCGCATAATATGCATCACTCCCCCGACTTCTTAGATGATATTCCTCATATTTATCCAGGCGTTTAGTATCTGAGTTAATTGATTGAAATACGCGTCGTGCATCTTCTGGAGTACCAAGCACTTGCCTGAAACTGATTTTAATATCTTCTAATTTGGACTTTTGTTCTGCAAATTTGGCATCAGTACAAATTTTTTGGAAGTCAGCCAGATCCCCTAAATGACTTCGGAGGTAACGAATATCCTCTTTCTGTTGGTCATTAAAGTTAGGTGCTTGATTGACTTGTTCATCAGCAAAATAGCGATTGATCCACGCATAAATACTCGAAAGACGATGCGCCCCATCGATAATATAAATATTATTTTTAATATCTTTCCAATACAAGATACACAAATTGATATTCTGATCTTCTGTGCAATCCTCAATAAAGTTTGCAATTTCTTGCACACTCCAATATTCAGTAGAGCGCTGATTATCGGCTTTGAATAAACATTTAAGGATTTCGTGCCGGGCAAAATCAGTCAGTGTAACCTCAAAATTGTCTCGTTGCTTTGAAGGAGACATTTCTGCTAGTGACATGACTTTACGCTGAATAATATTCGTTAGTAATCGTGTTGGACCCATTTTTATTTTCTCCAGGCAGCACTTTCCTATATTCGATAAAGTACGAAATTTGAAAGTGCATATCGTTCAATTTGGGGCTTTGTTGCACAAAGATTTGAAATGCAAAGCGCCCCTAATTGAGCCAAATTTAAGGCGTAACTTGGGTAAGTGG
>NZ_JARDAL010000104.1:0-3176 GCF_048957595.1 Acinetobacter sp. AS5
TGGCACGCAATTATAAATCTATGATCCGTATAGCCTGCATATTTATTTGGTGCAAAGCCAAATGAGGACACACCCTAAAACCCCGGCTAGTTGTAACAAACTGTCTAATTTTATTTCTTTTTAAATGAGGTTTCTCGGTGTTTGCGTAGCTTTTTTTGGCCCAGTGGATTGAGTGTATAAAGCTAACGGCCTATCTCAATTCGTACAAATATTTAGTAATGGTGTCAATCATGAATTCCAAACTCTCTAAAGCATTAGGTTTAGGATTATTCACAAGTGTGATCAGCGTAGCTGCATTTGCCGAGCCACCAGTTCAACCCGGTGAAACACTTGAAAGCTTGTCTAAAGCTAAAATTAGTACCAAGGTGAATGGTCAGGAAGCCTCTTTAGAAAGCTTGGTGAACTCTGGTCAGATCCGTCTGGTCGATCCGCGCACAGCGGCACCACAACCAGTCATGCCCGATACACAAATGCCAAATGATCCAGCGATGGCCCAAGCCCCGAATCATTCCGGCACTGTCTCTCCTCAGCCGCCTGTCACAGAAGCAGGCATGAATGAATCAGAGGTGCCGGCCAATCTGGTTGAACCAGCCACTGAATCAGAAGTAGAAGCCAGCACGTCTATGACGACGCCTCAACAACAACCAACACTGGAAGAACAACAAGCAGCTGTACCAGCAATGTCTGAAGAGCAACAGCAAGCAGCTATTGCTTCAGAACAACCGATGCCTGAAGCACAGCAACAAGCGGCTGTGACTGAAGCAGATGTGAGCAATGAACAAACTGAAATTGCAGCTCAATCTGATGCAGAGCCAGTACTGATGGAAGAACCTTTGAATGCTGCACCTGAAGTGCCGGCTGCGGTAGAACTCGAACAATAATCTGAAACTCATTTATTTATTGTTTCTCTCATAAAAAAACCAGAGTGTGCCTCTGGTTTTTTTATGCTTTTTTATTTTATTTACATCTGAATCTGGGTGCCCAGCTCGACCACACGGTTGGGTGGAATCTGATAGAAATCACTGACCGGACTGGTATTGCGTTGCATAGAAATAAACAGCTTTTCCCGCCACGGTGCCATACCCTCACCCACAGTATGCATAATCCGTTCACGTGAAATAAAGAAACTGATCTGCATCAGGTCATATTCAAAATCCCATTGCTCATAGGCCTGCTGTAAAGCTTCCGGAATATTCGGCTGATCCTTAAAACCATAATAGATAAACACCCGGTAAAAATGTTCACTCAGTTTTTCCAGTTCAATCCGCTCCTGCCTGTCAACAAAAGGAATATCTCGGGTAATCACTGTCAGCATGATATTGCGTTCATGCAAGACCTTATTGTGCTTAATATTATGCAACATGGCATGCGGAACAATATTTGGTGTACCGGTCAGGAAAATGGCATCGCCTGGCACAAACTTGGTGCCTTCCCCCATCGAAATACTTTTAATAAACAGATCAATCGGCAAGGCATCCTGTTCCAGCCGGTTCAGTACCAACGCACGCCCATCTTTCCAGGTCATGAGAATCGTAAACAGTACCGCGCCAATCAGAATCGGCACCCAACCACCTGAAGCGATTTTCAAGGACGTTGAGGCCACAAAAACCAAATCCAGTGCCAGGAATGGTACAGCAAATAACGCTACTTTCCAGACCGGCCAACGCCAGAAGCCATAGGCCAGAATCGAGATCAGAATGGTGCCGCAGAGCATGGTCATGGTCACTGCAACGCCGTAAGCACTGGCCAGATTGGCACTATTTTCAAACAGTAAAATCAGGATCAACACCGAGATAAACAACATCCAGTTAATGAAAGGCAAATAAATCTGGCCGCGCTCCAATGCAGAGGTATGCTTGACTGACAGGCGCGGCAAATAACGCAGTTGAATGGCCTGATTGACCATAGAAAATACACCAGTAATGACCGCCTGTGAGGCAATCACCGCAGCTGCAGTCGCCAGTCCAATCATCGGGAATAAGGCCCAGTCTGGCAGCAGCATATAGAAAGGATTCGCCAGTGCTTCAGGACTACGCAGTAACAAGGCACCTTGCCCGGCATAATTCAGTAATAAACATGGCAAGACAATAATGAACCAAGCCAGACGAATCGGCAGACGGCCAAAATGCCCCATATCGGCATAAATCGCTTCACCCCCAGTCATGGTCAGAATCACCGCCCCCATGGTCAGAAAAGCCACATAGGGCTGATCGACCACAAAATGATAGGCCCAGTAGGGATTCACCATCCAGAGTACAAACGGGGTCTGGATAATGCTCCACAAACCAAAACCGCCAATCGACAAAAACCAGAGCATGGTTAAAGGCCCAAAGAACTTGCCCATGGTGGCTGTGCCGTGTCGCTGAACCATAAACAGCCCGGCCAGAATCCCGATGGATAAAGGCACCAGCCATTGATTGAAAATGGGTGTAGCAATACTCAGGCCTTCAATGGCTGAGAGCACGGAGATTGCCGGGGTAATAATCCCGTCACCAAAAAATAGTGAGGCACCGACAAAACCCAAAGCGATCAGGAATATTTTCTTTTGATCAGAGATTCGTGTGGTACGCAGGTTTAATGCCAACAGTGACATGATCCCGCCCTCGCCGTTGTTATCGGCACGCATGATTACCATGACATATTTAAAGCTGATGGTAAGCATCATGCACCAGAAAATCAGGGACAGGATGCCGAGTACAGAAGCTTCGCTAATGGCGAGATGTGCGGTAAGGAAGCATTGGCGCAGTGCATAGAGCGGACTGGTACCAATATCTCCGAAAACGACCCCAAGCGCAGCCAGTGTAATCACCGGGAGAGCTGCCTTTTGTGCAGTGCTTTGCATATATTGTCTTCGTTTTTTAACAAGCATTTTTGCGAATCATAGCACCGCATTAAAAGTTTTTCTGCAAATCAATTGTTTCAGCTTGGCACAGCTGGTTTTTTTCGCTATTATCCTCGGCCTATGGTGAGGTGTCCGAGTGGCTGAAGGAGCACGCCTGGAAAGTGTGTAAACGTTTATAGCGTTTCGAGGGTTCGAATCCCTCTCTCACCGCCAGAATTTAAAAACCCGAATCACATGATTCGGGTTTTTTTATATTTGGCGGATTCAAGCGGCAAGTGCAACAGTATAAAAACCAGCCATAACTTCACTAGGCGTATACCAACCTAGTGTTTTT
>NZ_JARDAL010000105.1:0-3164 GCF_048957595.1 Acinetobacter sp. AS5
TTTTTCTGCTTCTTCTTGGGTGAGATGCAAACCATAAAATTTATTAGTTGTTCCGTAGCTTTCATTAAGTACTGAATGGGAGTGACGGGCACTGGCTGGCAATGTCTAGCAACGGCAGGCATTTCGGCTGAGGGTAAAAGAACTTTCCGCTAAGCGATAGACTGTATGTAAACACAGTATTGCAAGGACGCGGAACATGCCTCATGTGGCGGCCAGGACGGCCAGCCGGGATCGGGATACTGGTCGTTACCAGAGCCACCGACCCGAGCAAACCCTTCTCTATCAGATCGTTGACGAGTATTACCCGGCATTCGCTGCGCTTATGGCAGAGCAGGGAAAGGAATTGCCGGGCTATGTGCAACGGGAATTTGAAGAATTTCTCCAATGCGGGCGGCTGGAGCATGGCTTTCTACGGGTTCGCTGCGAGTCTTGCCACGCCGAGCACCTGGTCGCTTTCAGCTGTAAGCGTCGCGGTTTCTGCCCGAGCTGTGGGGCGCGGCGGATGGCCGAAAGTGCCGCCTTGCTGGTTGATGAAGTACTGCCTGAACAACCCATGCGTCAGTGGGTGTTGAGCTTCCCGTTTCAGCTGCGTTTCCTGTTTGCCAGCCGGCCCGAGATCATGGGGTGGGTGCTGGGCATCGTTTACCGCGTCATTGCCACGCACCTGGTCAAGAAAGCGGGCCATACCCACCAAGTGGCCAAGACGGGCGCGGTCACCCTGATCCAGCGTTTTGGATCGGCGCTCAATCTGAATGTTCACTTCCACATGCTGTTTCTCGACGGTGTGTATGTCGAGCAATCCCACGGCTCAGCGCGTTTCCGCTGGGTCAAGGCGCCGACCAGCCCAGAGCTCACCCAGCTGACGCACACCATCGCCCACCGGGTGGGTCGCTATCTGGAACGGCAAGGCCTGCTGGAACGGGATGTCGAAAACAGCTATCTGGCCTCGGATGCGGTGGATGACGACCCGATGACACCCCTGCTGGGGCACTCGATCACTTACCGTATCGCTGTCGGTTCACAGGCGGGGCGAAAGGTGTTCACTTTGCAAACTCTGCCGACCAGTGGTGATCCGTTCGGTGACGGGATTGGCAAGGTAGCCGGGTCCAGCCTGCACGCCGGCGTGGCGGCCAGGGCCGATGAACGCAAGAAGCTCGAACGGCTGTGCCGGTACATCAGCCGCCCGGCGGTATCCGAGAAGCGGCTGTCGTTAACACGAGGCGGCAACGTGCGCTACCAGCTCAAGACGCCGTACCGGGACGGCACCACGCACGTCATTTTCGAACCATTGGATTTCATTGCAAGGCTGGCCGCCCTGGTACCGAAGCCCAGAGTCAACCTAACCCGCTTCCACGGGGTGTTCGCACCCAACAGTCGGCACCGGGCGTTGGTCACGCCGGCAAAACGGGGCAGGGGCAACAAGGTCAGGGTGGCTGATGAACCGGCAACACCAGCACAACGGCGAGCGTCGATGACATGGGCGCAACGGCTCAAGCGTGTTTTCAATATCGACATCGAGACCTGCAGCGGCTGCGGCGGCGCCATGAAAGTCATCGCCTGCATTGAAGACCCTATAGTGATCAAGCAGATCCTTGATCACCTGAAGCACAAAGCCGAAACCAGCGGGACCAGGGCGTTACCCGAAAGCCGGGCGCCACCGGCTGAGCTGCTCCTGGGTCTGTTTGACTGACGAGCCTGAAGGCCAACGATACCAATCAAAATGCTGCGTTCACAGCGCCGCGGCAGGGATCCGCCGTGCTGGTTGTCGGAAAAGGAGCCGCTAGTGGGAAAGAGGAGGGTAAATTTTCAGCGTTGCTGGCTCCCCGTCAGCCGGATTGGGTTGCATCGCAGGGGTGTCGAAAGAGTCAACTGCGGTCCAAAGCTGTTGGACTTGGGTGAAAAGGGCGTTTATTCTTCCTATACGTTGTCGGCAGCGGGCCAAAAAGGAATACGTCCATGCCCATCGAGGTGAAACCGGCTGTGAGCGCGGGTTCAAGCATATAGCCCGACAGGCGCGTATCCTTGCCGATCACGACACGATGGCGGTGGTCACCGCGACGAAAGACACGGCCAGCCGCCATGCCGACGCGCAAGGCGGTTTCCGCCGTCATCGCGCCTTCGTTGGCTTTGCCACGAATACCGTCTGTGCCGAAATATTTGCGCACCATAAGGTCGATTATCCTGTCGTCGGGTCGCCCTCAAAGGGGACATGCCTGCTGAACCGCGAATATAGAGAAATATCCCGAATGTGCAGTTAACGAATTCTTGCGGTTTCTTTCAGCGCCGCCAATACCGCCAGCCCGTCGCGCAAGGGGCGCGGCTCGTGTGTGCGGATGAAGTCAGCTCCACCTGCGGCGGCGGCAAGCTCTGCAGCGAGTGTCGCGGCCCCGACATCCCCCGGACCACGGCCTGTGAGCGCGCGCAGAAAGGATTTGCGCGAAACAGACAGAAGCACCGGCAAATCGAAGCGCAGCCGCAATTCATCGAACCGCGCCAGCACCGAGAGCGAGGTTTCGGGAGCAGCCCCCAGAAAAAACCCCATGCCGGGATCAAGGACAAGGCGGTTGCGTTTGATACCGGCACCCGTCAGCGCCGCGATGCGCGCGTCAAAGAACGCCGCAATGTGATCCATGATGTCGCCAGCGGGTGCCTCGCGCCGATCTGCCTGCCCGTCTTGCACCGAATGCATAACGACGAGTTTGGCAGATGATTTCGCCAATTGCGGATAGAACGCAGCGTCTGGAAAACCGCGAATATCATTGAGATAGGCCACACCACGCGACAAGGCATAGGCTTGCGTCGCGGGTTGATAACTGTCGAGCGAGACGGGAATGCCATCTGCCTTGAGCGCGTCCAGCACCGGCGCGATACGCGCGATTTCTGTGTCGGACGAAACAGGCGCGGCGTCGGGATTGCTGGATGCCGGACCGAGGTCGATCACATCTGCCCCCTCGGCCATCAGCTTACGCGCCTGCGCAATGGCTGCGTCTGGCGCCAGATACCGGCCTCCATCGGAGAAACTGTCCGAGGTTATGTTGACGATGCCGAAAATGATGAGCGATTTATTCATGGGGGCTTCTATAATAATCTCTGTACACGACAAAAATAGATAACTCATTGAAATAATGTCACAATAATTGTTTTCTAACGACGAATACTATGAC
>NZ_JARDAL010000106.1:0-1423 GCF_048957595.1 Acinetobacter sp. AS5
GAAACGGCGATAAAACAAGATGAAGCCACATGCCAGTGGTTACGCAATCAATTGGCAACGATTCAAACTGAATTGGATGCTTTTATCACATTCGTTAATGAACACCTTGTTTACCATGAAAGTGATGGTCCAGATTTAATGTCGAAGATCCAGAAGCTCAAACATTTGATAAAGGTTAAACCATGATTACGGTTCAAATAGAGATGTGTGGCTTTGGGATTAAACGGCGTTGGGAGTTTGGAGATCCGCGCCGTGCGCCAATTACAGTTTTAGAAATGGGCTTCATTAAGGTTTGTAAAATGCGTGGTGATAGTAAACTGGTTGAGTTCATGAGGGGTTATGCAGACGACAAAGAATTCAACTGGCATCCCAAAGTACGCATTGCACGTAGAAAAGCAGAACGTAAAGCCTATTCGTACTATGACAACCACTACAAACAGCAGATTAGAGAACTTTTCGATCGCCAAAATGTAGACCGTCAAAAACAATATGAATTGGAATGCCAAAACAAAGCGTTATTGGCTGTTATTGAACTTAAAAAAGAACAATCGTAGGTATATACCATGACGGGAATTGAATATTTTCAGAAGTATGGCTGGAGTCACGCCGTCCAGTCCGTTAGTCGAATTCCAAGTGAATACAACGAATATTCACCAGATCTCAAAACTGTTGTTGTAAACGGCAACTTTCGTTATGCGATGGCTGCGGAAATCAGCAAAAAGAAAACTGAAGTCTATGTTACTGAGCTCAAACAAATCATTGAGAGTGAAAAGCTACTAGAAGACTTCTTTAACTTGAATCTGGTTGGTATAGAAAAAGGCTTAAGTAATGCTAAGCGTGAAATGCAAGACATGGAAGAACAGGGGATTGTTGAATTCAACCATCGTTTTGATGACGACCTGACTTGCACCACGGAACGCATGAAACTTGCCATCGCTCAAATAGACCATCTTTATCAAAACAACATTACAAAAAGTGAGTAATGCCCATGTTAGAAATGTTCCAAAATCAAACCATGCGATATATCTCTATTGCCATTGGCGTGATTAGTATCTTTATATTCCTATACCTACTTAAACTCGGTGAGGGGCTTGTCATTAGCCTTATGGTTGCTGTGTTCATATGTGGTTTGAGTTTATTCAAACTGAAAAACTACTATGAAAAAAATAACCCATACATCAATGCAGAACACCTTGCTTGGCTGTATGGTGAATTGCAAGAATATGACCAGGATCTATTCACAACTGTCAGCAATCTGACCAAGAGTACTGGACGTTTAGAATTGAGCCAGCTTAAATCAATCCGTAACCGCTATGCTTCTTCCATGAACGAAACTCAACTACAAGCATTGGCCAGTGAACATACTGAAGAAAGCAAATATCGCTTAGACCAGTACAACTACTCAATTTATGTGATGGATGAA
>NZ_JARDAL010000107.1:0-1536 GCF_048957595.1 Acinetobacter sp. AS5
TATTTATATCGACCACATTGGCGATGATGAAGAGAACAGACTCAATATGGCCCGTTTAATGGGCCACATTTATTTTTATAGATTAGGGATGCCAACGGCGTGAAAACAAAAATCATTTTAAACATCATTTTGTGGACCTTAACCGTCCTAACTTGTTTTGCGTGGATTGCCTTTACGTTTATTCAACCAGTTGGCTACACCATGACTTTTCTTGTTATTTTAATCTTGATGACAGTAGTGCTCAGCTGGTGCTTGGCAACACCTTATATTAAGACCAAAGACCGAACCAAGCGACTAGACGAAAACTTTAAGCTACTTATGCTCTCTGTTGCTGTTGTTCCACTCCTAATGTTTCTACTGTCATATGGTTTTATATGGTGTTTCAAAACGCTAGAAAAGAAACAGTTCAACCATGACCATATTGCTGCGATGGTACCGGGTAGTAACTTCAATCAACTACAAAAGTTTGCCAAGGAAAACTACAACGCGCCACTTGTGTTAGGTGACTTTAACGAAAGTTGGGCTTTAACTTCCTTAGATATACCGCAAGCTTCTCCAGCTTCATTAAGATCTAGTACAGGATATTGCCTGGTGAATATGTCTAAAACCAGCATGAACACCATGTATAAAGAAGCAAAAACCGATGTAAGCTACAACGATTGGGAAATGCTGATATTAGCGCACGAGTTATCTCACTGTTTAGATCGTGCGACCGATGTGCCTGGTGAACTTGGCCAGCCACTTAAAGCATTAAATTCAATTGCGCCGTCTGATCGGTCCAAAGTAAAGATGGATGATGTATCTACCTTTGTAACGGCTGAAAGTAGCGGTAAAACGCAACTATGGCGAGAATCTTATGCGGATCTGTTTGCGGTAGGTTTTATGTCACTTGATCCAAAATACGATACTGCAGCGTTAAGAGAAAGCCTGATTAAATTACGTGAAAAACGTAAGGCACAAGATCCAACCCATAATTCGGTGTGTTGGTTGCAGTATTCTAAGAGTCAGCCTTTCCCACAAAAAGGTTCGGATGTTTTTTCTTGGGCAAATAACATCAGAATTAAAGCGCCGTGCGAGTTGAAATAACTTGTCTTCAGACAAATTAAAAGCCCGAATTTCGGGCTACTTTTATACCAGCTAATTAACAATAAAAGCCAGGGCTTATAGTTGGTGCAGACATATCATAATAGACGCAATCTATACTGACTGCAGGTTTATCAATGTGGCTAAATAAGCTTGGATTGACCAATTGATTTGTTAGCTTAGATTTTTCTATACTAAAGCCAACCAGTTCAACTTCACAATCACACACGTAATGGAATTTTGCCTTACCGTGCAACACAAATACATTAGGTGACTTCTCATACATCTTGAAGTACTCGGCTTGAGTTTGTGACAATGGAACCTCCAGCACCACAAAGCCATTTGGTACGACAAAAACTGCAGATCCATCATTTACTGAGTAAACGATGGCTTGAACATCAGAAGCACGTTCAAAACCCACACTTTTTTTTATCATTTAGATTACCTTTTTAT
>NZ_JARDAL010000108.1:0-3002 GCF_048957595.1 Acinetobacter sp. AS5
AAGTGTTTGTTTGCACTCATATTTTAACTGTTAGGACTCAGGTTTTTTTATTTAAAGCAAACTATGGGACAGCAGTGGCGCCGTAGCACTCTTTTTAAACCGTCAAAAATTATTCAGTCTTGGCTTTTGCATTCGACTTTTTCTTTTTGATCTTGGCCTTTTTCTTTACTTTATCTTTAACCTTTGCTTCAGACTTTCCTGCAGATGGTTTAGCAGACTTTTTACTGTAAGAGCTGGGTTTTCCTTTTCCTTTTTTGCGTCGTATGGGCTGTTCTCCATCGGCGCTCAGGTTGGATTTAGATTCACGTTCATTGTTGCCAAACACTTCTTCTGTCGCTGCTGGACGTGATACTGGTTTTTTCTCGCTCACGCGCGGTGCACGGGCACGAACTGCACGGCCGGCATGGCTAAGCTGCTGCACCAGTTCAAAGTCGATCTTGCGTTCTTCCAGATTGACACCGGCAACCTTGATTTTGACTTCATCGCCCAGACCAAAGACTTGACCACGGTTCTGGCCGATCAGATTCTGGCTACTTTGATCAAAGACAAAGAAGTCATCGCCTAGCTGGCTGACATGCACCATACCATCGACATACAGGTCTTTTAGCGTCACGAACAAACCGAATTCTGCCGTCGCACTAATGATCCCGACAAATTCTTCGCCCAGATGCTGCTGCATATAATGGCATTTCAACCAGGTCGTCACCGAACGTGATGCTTCATCTGCACGACGTTCTGTCGCTGAGAAATGATCACCAGCTTCATCTAAAGCACCCCCTGACAGCGGAGATGGCTTGTTATTTAAATGCGCTTTGATTGCACGATGCAATAACAAATCTGGATAACGGCGAATTGGTGAAGTGAAATGTGTATAGGCTTCATAAGCCAGACCATAATGGCCTGCATTACTCGCACCATAGTAAGCCTGCATCATGGAGCGTAATAACACCGCATGAATACTTGGTGCATCAATCCGTTCTTTGGTCGCTTCAATCACCGCCTGATAATCTTTCTGAGTCGGCTGTTCCGGGAAATTCAAACCCAGCAGCTTGACGAAGTCACGGACTTTCTGGATACGCGAGAACTCAGGTGGTTCATGCACACGGTACAGCATTGGCATTTCATTTTTCAATGCATATTCTGCGGCTGCTACGTTGGCTAGCAGCATACATTCTTCAATCAGCTTATGTGCATCATTACGGGTGCGTGGAAGAATTTCTTTAATTCCGCCCAGTTCGTCGAAGGTCATGTAAGTTTCAACGGTTTCGAATTCCATGGCATGACGTTCAGCACGTAAACCTTTAAGAACTTGATAAAGCTGGAACAGGGTGTTGATCGACTTGCGAACTTCACGGTCTTCGGTAATGGCTTGACTGTCGCCTTCCAGATACTGTGCGACCTGATCATAGGTCAAACGTGCCTTGGAATGCATGACAGATGGATAGAACTCAAAACCGGTAACACGGCCAGCACGTGACAGTTTTAAATCACAGACCATACATAGGCGGTCAACGTTCGGATTTAACGAACACAGGCCATTCGACAATGCTTCAGGCAGCATCGGTAAAACAAAGTGCGGGAAGTAGACTGACGTCCCGCGTTCCTGCGCTTCATCATCTAGCGGTTTGCCTGGACGTACATAATGGCTGACATCGGCAATGGCCACGACCACGCGATAACCACCGCCAGGACGTTTTTCAGCATAAACGGCATCATCAAAGTCACGCGCATCTTCACCATCAATGGTGACCAAGGCTAAATCACGCAGATCCACACGGCCTTCACTGTCTTTGGCCGTTGGCTCTTTAAAACTCTCGGCTTCTTTAACAACTTCTTCTGGGAATTCATACGGCAAACCATATTCTAAAATGGTTTGTGGAATGATGATTTCAGTATCGGCCTTGTCCGCCATGGACTGCACAATATGCCCGGTCGCGAATTCTTCTCGGGTCGGATAGGTATCAATCGCCACACGAATCGAATCACCCAGATTGACCTGGGCATGTTCGATCAGTTCTTTTTCAAGGGTAATTGGCTGATGTGCATTCGGGTTGGCTGGCTGAATAAAGTATTCACCATCATACTCTGACACTTTACCAATGATCTGTTTGACACGATGCTGCACAACTTCCGTAATATAGCCCCAGGCCTTGCCTTTACGGTCTACCGAAGTCTGACGCACTTTAACGCGGTCACCATTAAAGACCAGGCGCAGTTCACGTTCAGCCAATAATAGGTCGTCCTGGCCGGAAATGTTGGCAGTTCCCATCCCTCGGGAATTGATATAAACCGTCGCTTCGGATTCAGGTTGCTCGACGGCAATCTGAAACTTGTAGCCATCTTTCATCAGTTGGCCGTCACGCACCATCGCAATTAAACGATGGCTCAGGGCATCAATACTTTTTTGATCTGCAATTTCAAAATGTTCGACCAGGTCTGCATGGGACTGGGCATTGTTCTTTTCGATGGTTTCTAAAATGAGCGTGCGGCTAGGGATAGGGTTGTCATAACGTTCGGCTTCAGCTTTTGCTTCAGGATCGACCCAGTTTTTCATCATGTCTTTAAATTTATCTTAGGAGATAGGTTTAGCATAAAACATGTGTGCGCAGACTGCACGTAAATGATTGCAATAATCCATTTAAGTTTTCAATTTTCTGTTAATTTTCGATAACTGGAAATTTATGCAGTTTTTTTGCCATCAAAATGCACGAAAAATCGGGGAATTGCTTAAAAAGTATTTAAACGAGCAAAAATATGCACTTTTTTTTGATGCTGCGCTTGCAGTGCCATGCCGAAATTTGTATTATGGCCGCACGTTACGGTGAGATGGGTGAGTGGCTGAAACCACGTCCCTGCTAAGGACGCATACGGGTAACTGTATCGAGGGTTCGAATCCCTCTCTCACCGCCACGCTTACTTACGTCGCGCGCTCATAGCTCAGCTGGATAGAGCACTTGGCTACGAACTAAGGGGTCGGGAGTTCGAATCTCTCTGAGCGCACC
>NZ_JARDAL010000109.1:0-2798 GCF_048957595.1 Acinetobacter sp. AS5
GGAGTTCCTCGTCCATTATTCTTAAAAATGGTATCGGTGTTACAACACGCTGAACTTGCCAAGAAAAAATCTGGAAGGCCGCATTCTTTGTGTTTAGAGGATCAATTATTGTTAACTCTAAACTACTTACGCTGTTATAGGACTCAAATTGAATTATCCGCTGACTATAATCTTGCTGAAAGTAATGTGAATCGTACTATTCATAAAGTTGAAAATGCTCTGATTCAATCACGGATTTTTGCATTACCCAAAAGGAATCAAAAGTTTAGTGAAGGTGATTATGTGATCGTTGATGTCACTGAGTCACAGATTGAGCGTCCCAAAAAAACAAAGAAAATTCTATAGCGGTAAAAAGAAGAAACATACGCTAAAAACACAGGTCATTTTTAACCCAAGACTAAAGCAAATTGTAAGTATACAGGTCGAAAGTGGCAGAAAACATGATCTGACGATTGCGCGTAAGTATTTTAAGGAGATGATCATTTATCCTTGTATTATGGCAGATTTAGCCTATGAAGGATTTCATCAGATTAAGAGTAAGTTACTCATTCCAATCAAGAAACCTAAGAATTTATCATTACCCAAAATAGCAAAACAGATCAACCAAGAAATCAGTCGGCGTAGGATCACAATTGAACATATCAACGGCAAACTTAAATATTTTCGGATATTAACAGAACGGTATAGAAATAGACGGAAACGATTTGGTCTAAGAATGAATTTAATTGTTGGAATGGTGAATTGGATGCTCTTGAATTAACTTTCGCAAGAGATCTATTTACGCGAATCTCAACTTTTTAAGTCTTTGAAATAAAAAGGACATAACCCAATTTAATTTTCGACTAAGAAAAGCAAAGCAAGTTATGTCCATTTACTAATTTATCATTTCTGTATTTTTAATCATAGAGCAATTTTACTCAGCGATTGTCATTCAACCTTTAAGAAGTAGAGGATTTCCACCCGCTTTAAGTGATATTGAAATTCTTACTATACAAATTGTGGGAGAGTTTCTTGGCTTAGATTCTGATAAAAATATCTGGTTCTACTTTAAACACAATTGGTTTGAATGGTTTCCAAAATTAGGTTCCTATCCTAATTTTTGCAAACTTTGTGCAAAATTATGGCATGTAAGTCAACAGATTATGTCACAACTAAAATCTTTTTTCGGTTTAGATAATATTCATTTTATCGATGGCTTTCCTATACCTGTTTGTCGTTATGCTAGAGCAAAAAAACATAAAAACTTCAAAGAATCTGCAGGTTTTAGTTATTGTGCGGCTAAACAAGAAAAATATTATGGTTTCAAAGGACATATCGTTATTAACTTTTCAGGAATGATTACAGGCTATACTTTTGCTCCAGCTCATTGTGATGAACGTGATGTTGCACCAGAAATTACTCAAGATATTCAGGGATTACTTGGTGGTGATAAAGGATACTTAAGACCTGAATTAAAACACTATTTTATGTACCAAGATATTGATTTACAAACACCTTATAGAAAGAACATGACTGATAGCAGGTCTAAGGAAGCTATGGCGAGGCTCATGAATGCTCGTAGAAAAATTGAGACTGTTATAGGTCAATTAACTGAACGATTTCACATTCAAAAAGTAAGAGCTAAAGATTTATGGCATTTAACGCATAGAATTACGCGTAAGATTCTTTCACATACCATTGCAGTAATTTTAAATACACGATTAGGAAATCCACCTTTACAGCTGGAAAGCCTTATTCAAAGTTGAGATTGGGGTATATTTATTAAAAAATATGCCATTTTATTTATATCACTTTAATAACAAAATAAATACACGAGCATAATTAATTTTTTAAATAAATTGCATTTTTTACAAAAAATATAGACCACGTCACGCTAAATATCCTAATTTTATTACAATTTTCTAATTTATAGAGTAGAAACTCTATTTTAAAAAATCCAATTTACTAATACAAATAAATGAAAAATAAATACTTTATTAGGACTTACGCAAAGACGACCGAAGGCGAGCGTAACTGCTCACGCAAATAATCACTGAGTAAACCCCTTTTAACCTGATATAAAGATTGTTTTAACCGTTTAGCCTGTCTGGCTAACTGCAGCCAAACCAGCATACAACAAATATGATTCCGCTGAATACGAGCCTTACGACACTGATTAGCTTCAATACCAGTGAGTTGTTTAAGTTCTCGGTGAAACTGCTCAATCTTCCAGCGGATGGCACACACCAATCGTGTGCCATCTGATGAATCCTGAGTGGTGTCGTTGGTGACAATCCAGTCCGTGCGGTTTTCATTAACCACTACTCGGAACAGTTGCACTTTGTAATCTTTAGGAAAGGCATGTATTTTAATCAGTTTGCCATTTTGTTGCTCTTGGTCAGTCCAAGTTAATTCGTTGACTGCTTTGTAAGGGTGTACTCCTTTTGAATCATCGACTTTGCGATTGGATTTTAAAGGACAATAATAGATTTTTTGTAAGTTATCAATATACAGCATGATGTCTTTGGTGGCATACCAGGTATCCATGAGCACATATTTGAATTTAATTTGTTTGTGTTCAATACTGTGCTGTAGCATGTCTTTTAGATGGTCAAGTTTGCTTTTGCCATCGGTGGTTTTGTCATAAATACGGTAATCAATGAACCAGTATTGTTCGGTCTTAGGATTGACATAGATACAGTTAACGATGCAGATGCCTTTAATAATGCGATGGGCGTTGCCACTGAACCGTACCGGGTTTGTCGGAGAGTCAATATTCTGAGAGACTATCCCGATGACAAAATTAAAATATACCCCTG
>NZ_JARDAL010000110.1:0-2690 GCF_048957595.1 Acinetobacter sp. AS5
ATTTTGTGTGTAGGCTTCTTCATTTGAAAATTATATCGCTAAAAAAGCCTTTACAGATAGGTTTGTGCAACAAAGCCTCTTCAAATAATAACCCATACGAGTCGTTGTTGAATTTCTCTGTTCGTAAATACCAATTATATTGAAATGATGACTATGAATCACACAAATAATCATATCGTTATATGAACTCAAGTAACTGATGTAAAGTATTGGTTTCAATCTGATGTTTTTTCAATTGATGCTCTAAAGAATTTCTAAAATTAAGGATCTCTCTTTCAAGTTCAGGTAATGAAACCAGAAGCTCTGCAGCATATTCAATTTGTGATGCCAATTCTGTTATTTTAAGATCTAACTCTTCAGTTAATGAAACTAGGATATGTTTTTTATCAACTTTAACTGATGTTTTTTTTATGTTTTTGAGTTTTTCTGTTTGACTATATAAAAATAATTTCTTCATGTAGTTTGCACGTTCAACGGCTAAATAACCGTGCTTTCTTAATAAATGAAGACTGGTATATGTCTGACTTCTCAGTTTTTTTCTTTCATGATAAGCAAGTCCTGGAGTTTCAAGCATACTCCAAAAGTCTTTAGCCTCCCAATCGACAATTTCGCAAAAATTTAAAATTTCTAAAAACTCTTCACCAAGCGGTAACTGGAAATCAAACATAAATTAATTCAAATTAAATCAAAAAGAGGATTATAAGCCGTGGATATATAATCCTCAAATAGTGATATTTCTATTTTTTGTACAGACAAATTAGAATGTCAGAAATATCTTCAAAAATAGGTAATATTATCCGAAAGAAGAGAGTAGAGAAGGACATAACGCAAGAGATGCTCGCTTTACAGTGTAATATTGATCGTAGTTACATGGGACGCATTGAACGTGGAGAGGTGAATCTCACTGTTGAAAAGCTATATATGATAGCTAAGGTATTAGAAGTGGATGTAAAGCAACTACTCCCCTAAACAATATTTTATCTTTTAAACAAATATCTTGCCAAAATGTGTTCAATCTCAACGTTAGACTTTACTTTTACTTCTTCGACGATTCTAATCAGCAATTCTGTATTTTTGTGTAACTGCTTTTCTAAAGTTTCAACCTGATATTGCAAATCCTTATTTGAATTACTCAGAGCTTGTCTAGTTTTTCTGTTTACAAACAATTGTTGATCTTTTGTTTTAAGATTTAAGGGCGAAATTTGTTCAGCAATATACCGGCTAATTAAGCTTTTACGTTTCAAGTTGCTTAGAGTACTTAAACCTCCTGAAATATGTTTTTTAGCTACAAGTCTATCGTGGACAGATTTATTTGAAATAGGGGATTTATCGTAACCCTCTACTAACATAAGTTGTAGTTCATTTTCTATTACTTGATCCAATTCCTTACCACGTAACATTTTCTAAGCCTTACTTGATTCAATTTTTTGCTGTTCGATAGCAAATAATTCAGATAGTGTACGAGGTAATTTTATACTTTCATCAATATAATCAAATATACGAATAGGTGTTAAGTCATTGCGTATAGACAAGGCTCTCTCTTTGATTACATTTAAATTTGAGATTTTATTTTTTATCTCACTTAACATATGGGTATAAGACTTATCATGCTGGACTATGGAAAGAGTTTTATGATAATTCACGATTAAACTATTAATCATAGATTCTAAGTTGTCTAGTTCTCCTTTTCTATGCGTAATAGTGAAATTTCCACATTTATCACCTGACTGACATGCCATACGTTTTGGGCAATCGTGTACGGCAACATCACGCATACAGCCTCCAAATGGTAAAGGATGTAAGTAAGCATGTCTTTCGACTAAGGAGTCTGCTTTTGAAAGATCTGAATGACTTAATTCATTAAAAGCTTCAGCAATATCAGAAAATATATCTTCAAAAAAAGAGTTTTTAATGTGCTCTGAGATCTCTTGTTTATTATCAAAAGATTGTAAATTCATTTTTAAATTACTATCTAAATCTAGGTCTTTTGAAAAATACATATAACCATCATGCTTAATTGACTCTACAGGATTAGAATGCAGATAATTTTCTTTGTGGTCTAAATGTATCAATTCATGCTTGTCCAACAAGGTAGCTGCAATTTTTCTATGTTTAATTGCTACATGTTGATAGTATTGATTTTGCTTAATATCTATTCGCCCCATAAGCAAAGCTTGTAGATGCTCAGATAGTCCGGATAAAGCAAGAAACGTGTTAATATTATGCCTTGGAATATGTGTAGACAATTTTGAATATTCTGTATCATTTTCCTTGAGATAATACTTCTCAAAGACTGATAAATTCTGACCACCCCCTAAGAAATTATTTATTATAGTACAGGTGAATGGAATTACATTTGATTTATGGCTAAATTTTCTACTAAGATTCAATGACTTGTATTCATGAAGAAAAAGTAAATCCTCGTATAAAATTTCCTCGTTAAATTCATTTCCATTAAGAATATGTACAAATGGTAAATCAGATTTAAAATTGGGCGTCAAAGACTTTATGTAATCACTAATATCTTTCTTTAGATAATGATTTTCCAACTTATTACCACGCTTGACAATTTTGTGAACCTGGATTTTTTTGATTGAGGGCAATAGGATTGATTGAACCGTACCGGGTTTGTCGGAGAGTCAATATTCTGAGAGACTATCCCGATGAAAAAATTAAAATATACCCCTGAA
>NZ_JARDAL010000111.1:0-2565 GCF_048957595.1 Acinetobacter sp. AS5
ATCAGCATTATTTAAATCAAGTTGCCATGTCACTGAATACTCGTCCTAGAAAAGCGTTAGATTGGCTTACACCATTAGAGAAATTTGCTCAGCTTGTTGATTATCATAAGACTTTTCAAACTGTCGCACCTCATGTTTGAATTCGCCCTAATATAAAAGCTTATTTTCAATAAAAAACACATCATAATACCCCCTTGCCTTTTAACCACAAAAATATTGAAGTTATTATTTAGAAGCAATTAATAGAAAAATAAACAAATCTTTTTTAAACAAGCTACTAATAAAAATATCTCCATCGAAAATAAAGTATAAAAATTCAAAAACCATTTAATAAAGTATCAATAGAGTTAAAATACATATAGCTTACTTTTAATTTTAAAGAGGAATACAAGAAATAATTTCTTGTATTCCTGTTATAAGATTGGGAGAACCAAGTTGATAATTTCACCCATTTCTTTGGATCTATTAATTTAAGTTTCGACTTTACTTATTTGAGCTTAGCCATTTGGTCGAGTCACAATCGGGAAAATTGAATCTGGACGTTTAAACATTGCAAAGAATTTTCCAATTTTCAGTGGATTACCTTTGACTTTACTGTCTTTAGAAAGCAGGACTTTTACCCCTTCTATTTGACCTGTAATCATTTTTAGATATAAGGGCTTGGTTAAGGTTAATGTAGGGCAATCCAATGCCAAATCTTTACTTTCATCATAACGCTTAAACTGCATGACTGAGTTTTCAACCCATAATGAAAAATGCTCTTTGGTATCCGACAAAACCAGATTGATACACTGGTTTTCATTTTTTAAATTTTCCACATCTAAATTTGTCGCCATAGCTTCAAGAAATCTTTCAGTTGGTGTATGAATCAATAAATCACTCGGATCAGAAGTATTTTGTAGGGGTACATTATTTTGTAGCTCTTGAGCGCCCACCAAAAAGAAATTACGCCAAGTTGAAGCCTCAGCAGCATAGCCCAATTGACGATAAGTATTCGCCAATAAGTCTTTTGCTTGTTGGTTTTGAGGGTTATTCAACACAATATGTTTTAAAATCTCGGCAGCCCATCTATAGTCAGCTTGAGCGTAGGCATCCCGCGCATTTTTCAATGCATTGTTCTCCCCACCTGCTAACTCAATATATTTTTTTGCAACAGCTTTAGGGGGTAATGGATCTAAATTGGAAGGATGGGCATCGAACCATCCCATATAATATTGGTATACTGCTTTTACATTATGTTTTAGGGTTCCATAATAGCCATGAGCATATAGTTTTTGATCAAGTGCCGCTGGAAGCTTAATTTTTTCGGCAATTTCAGCGCCATTAAAACCAGAGTTCATATATCTCACCGTCTGATCATGCGTGAACTTATAAACATCTCGCTGGGTTTTAATAAAATCTTGAATATTGTCATTGCCCCAGACAGGCCAATGATGCTGTGCAATCAATACATCGGATGCTTTGGCATGCTGCATTGCTTGGTCTAGATAGCCCACCCATTTTAAGGCATCACGGACTTTAGCACCCCGAAGGGTATAAAGATTATGCATGGTATGAGATAGAATTTCTGCGCCGTTATAAAGTTTCAATGATGGGATAGAGAACGTTAATTCTGCTGGTGCTTCTGAACCCGGCACGTTATAAAACACAAAATCCAAGCCATCAACCGTCATTTTCTGTTCTGGTTGAGTGATCAGTTGTGTAGGCTCAAGGATGCCCATTTTTCCCACAGCAACAGCCTTACCTAAACCTGTATCCACCAATCCTTCCGCATTTTTAGGTAGAAAAGTTCCATACATATAAGTCGCACGACGTATCATGGCTGAACCTGCCATCACATTTTCACTGGTCGCTTCTTCCATAAAGCCTTTTGGCGCAATAATTGGAGTTTTTCTAGCGTTAATTTCTTCGCTAGAAAGAACGCCTAATGCACCACCAAAATGATCGATATGGCTATGGGTAAAGATAATGGCTGAAATTTTTTGCTCACCTAAATGCTGTCTAGCAAATTTAAGTGCTGCTTCAGCCGTTTCTTTAGAGGTTAATGTATCCACAATAATCCAGCCAGTATCACCCTGAATGATGGTCATATTTGCCAAATCAAAACCACGAATTTGCCAAACTCGATCTGTTACTTTAAATAGCCCAACATTGTTGTTTAATTTTGCTTGTCGCCATAGAGTGGGATTAACGGTATTTGGTGCTTGATCTTGTAAAAAACTAAATGCATCAAAATCCCAGATAACATTGCCTTTCTCACTTTTAATTTGACCTGTTGGCTTGGCAATAAAGCCCTTTTGAGCCTGATTAAACTCAGTCATATCCTCTAAGTTATACTTCGCCTTATATGTATTATTTGATTCAATGACCGCTTTTTCTACTACAGTATTTGCTGCAAAAACAGAAAATGGCAGAATAAGCATCAATGAAACTGTTAAAAACTTAATTTTCATCTTCTTTCCTTTTTTTAAATAGAGGTGGTCCCACATGTTTGAACAACTAAAAGCTTATTTATAAGTGATACTCTGCTCTAGTTAAGCTACCTTATTTTGTTGTGGTAGCTGG
>NZ_JARDAL010000112.1:0-2552 GCF_048957595.1 Acinetobacter sp. AS5
GTAAGCGTCCGCTGAGCCCCACTTTTTCTAACTCATTAATACCGCGATAGTGTCCACTAAAATTTAAGTGGACACCTATTTATGGATTTAAAGACAGTTATAGACACTGCACCAACGCTAAAAAAGCCCCGTCGAACCTTCACGGCTGAATTTAAACATCAACTTATTCAGCAATGCCAGCAGCCAGATACATCGGTGGCTAAGGTCGCAATGCAACATCAGATCAATGCCAATCTGTTGCATAAATGGATTCGTCAGTCCAGATCAATGGTTCCATCATTAACAATCTCATCCATTCCACAGACCGACTTCCTTCCCGTCATTCTTCACCCGACGCCAGTCAAACAAGAAGCACCTCCGCCACCTGTGCCAGAGAAGAAAGCTACCGCTCATATCAGGATTCCATTACATGATGAACAAGGTTCCGTAAGGGATCAGATGATCGAAATCGAATGGCCGGTGGAGTCTGCAACTGAATTACTGCTTTTACTTCAGGGCTTGATCAAATGATCCGTATCGATGAAATCTGGTTGTCTACCCAGCCCATGGACATGCGTGCGGGTATGGATACGGCCATGGCGCAGATTATGAAAGCCTTTGGCTCAATCAAACCGCATTGCGCCTACCTGTTCTGTAATAAACGTGGCCATCGTATGAAAGTGCTGGTACATGATGGACTGGGCATCTGGCTGTGTGCCAGGCGGCTGGAACAGGGAAAATTCCACTGGGCTAAAGTTCACCAGGGTGAAAACGTAGCTCTCAGTCCAGAACAGTTACAGGCACTAATTCAGGGTTTGCCCTGGCTGCGCATTGGACGACAGCAAGTGGTAACAATGCTCTAAACTAGGCTGCTACATTCTGCTATTCTCCAAACGTTCTATTTCCTCTGCGTCATGACCTCAGGCATACTGCGGTCATGAAAATGCTGCCTGATTTAAGCCAACTGACCCATGAACAACTGCTGGAATTTACCCGGCAGTTGGCGATGCAGCATCAGTCTCTGGCACAATCAAATCAAGAATTAGAAAAATCAAACCAGCAATTGGATGCCAAAGTTCAGCATCTTTCTATTCTCAATCAAAAATACGAGCATGAACTGGCGCTGTTTAAAAAGCATAAATTCGGCAGTAAAAACGAACATCTCACCGCAAAACAAATCCATCTATGGGACGAAGCGGTCGAAGAAGATATCGCAGCCGTTGATCTGGAATTAGAACGATTAAATGCAGATAAAACCGATGCAGCGACACAGAAAGCCACAGTCAACAAACCTAAACGTCGACTGCTGCCAGATCATCTACACACCATCCGTATTGAGCATGAACCTGCATCAACCCAATGCAGTTGTGGCTGCCAGTTACGTCGTATCGGCGAAGATATCAGTGAAAAACTGCATTTCAGACCGGCACAGTTCTATAAGGAACAGCATGTACGTGGCAAATGGGTCTGTGATCAGTGTGACACCCTGACTCAGCAAGCGATGCCCGCCTATGTGATTGATAAAGGTATTGCCAGTCCTGAACTGCTCAGCCATGTGCTGGTATCGAAGTATGCCGATCATTTGCCGCTGTACCGTCAGCGCCTGATCTATCAGCGGGCGGGCATTGATCTGTCCAGATCCACGTTATCTGACTGGATTGGTCGCTGCGGTGTGGAACTGGAACCTCTGGCCAATGCCTTAAAACAGGTGGTGCTGCAACAGCGGGTGATCCATGCCGATGAAACGCCGGTCACCATTATGCGGATGGGTGAGAATGAGAAAAAACCGAAGAAAGGTTATGTCTGGGCCTATGCCACCACACAGTACAATCCAGTTCAAGCGGTGATCTATGACTTTCAGGATAGCCGTTCAGGTCAGCATGCAGAAGAGTTCCTGAATGGCTGGCAGGGCCATCTGGTCTGTGATGATTACAGTGGTTATAAAGCACGCTTTAAATCAGGCGATGTCATTGAGGTGGGCTGCATGGCACATGCACGTCGTAAATTTCATGAACTGCATGTGACCGGGAAAAGTCAGATCGCTGAACAGGCATTAGTGCTGATTCAGAAACTGTATGCCATAGAAGCAGAACTCAGGAAAAAGACCGATGGTACAGCAGAACATCGCCGCGAATATCGGCAAAAGCATAGTCAACCGGTGATGCAACAACTGTATGAATGGCTCAACCAACATTATCTGACGGTGCCATCGAGTTCTCCAACTGCCAAGGCGATCAATTACAGCCTAAAACGTTGGCAGGCACTCTGCCGCTATCTGGATGATGGTAATTTGCCTATAGATAATAACTGGATTGAAAATCAGATGCGCCCCTGGGCGTTGGGACGTAAGAACTGGCTGTTTGCTGGCTCGCTGCGCAGCGGCCAACGAGCTGCCAATATCATGACTTTAATCCAGTCAGCAAAGCTGAATGGACTGGATCCGTATGCCTATTTAAGTGATGTGCTGAAAAGGCTGCCGACGCATAAAGTCACCCAAATAGAAGAATTACTGCCACACCGCTGGAAATCCGACCAAAATTAAAAAATAGGCATGGGATTCAGCGGACGCTTAC
>NZ_JARDAL010000113.1:0-2545 GCF_048957595.1 Acinetobacter sp. AS5
CCACTTACCCAAGTTACGCCTTAAATTTGGCTCAATTAGGGGCGCTTTGCATTTCAAATCTTTGTGCAACAAAGCCTACTTGAAATGTCAACAGACCCTATTTAGAAATATAAAATACTAAACACTAATTATTTAAGATAAAAATATGGCTGATTTAATTAAGAAAGTTTCGTTGTTACAAGAGCTGCTTATTGCTAGAGCTTTAGATAAAATTGAAGCTGGTGCTGATGACGCATTTATACAGCTTAGACATGAAATTATTAGTATCAGAAGTCTAAAAACATATATTCCTACAATATTAAAAAACTCTCGATCTTTAGATCAGTTTAACGAATATTTAAAAAATACTTTTAATAGTTATGCTGATTGTAAGCAATTTATTTATGATGAATTTAATGAACTATTTGATATTTTAGAAAATACAGATAGTGCTCCATTAGATCAATTGGTAATAAACACAATAGAATATTTGAATTCGAACTACATTCATCAAATATGGCAAAAGGCTTTAGAACGTAGAACTTCAGATCCTGAAGGTGCCATCACCATAGCGCGCTCATTATTGGAATCTACATGCAAACATATCCTTGATGAAATAGGTATTGATTATGGACATGCACCTGAAATAAATCAGCTTTATCGTTTAGTTAGTAATGAATTAAATTTAGCACCATCACAACATACAGAAAAAGTGTTTAAACAAATTTTAGGTGGTTGTAGTTCGATTGTCGAAGGATTAGGTGCTTTAAGGAATAAAGTTGGTGACGCACATGGACAAGGAAAAGTTAATGTGAAGCCATCTTCTAGGCATGCAGAGCTAGCAGTAAATTTAGCAGGAACAATGGCAGTATTTTTATTTACAACTTGGGAATTTAAAAAAGAATTATTAGAAAAGGTCACTCAAAAGTGATCTTTCCCCCGTTTTTTAAATGTACTAGCTCAAACCTGATCTGACAGTTACCCATTTTTTATTGTGCCTGTCAGGTTAAATTTGAACTAAATTCTTCTCAGCCCAAATCCGTTTTCCATCAAGTAAAGTTTCAAGTGGTGTACGACCACAGCACATTTTTCCTTGATGAGTCCGTTCAGTATTATAGAATTTCAGCCAATCGTCTAGATCAACTTGTAATTCTTCCAATGAGCTATAAAGCTTCTTCCTAAACGTAATTTGATAGAACTCCTGCAAAATCGTCTTATGGAAACGCTCACAGATACCATTTGTTTGCGGGGAAGCTGCTTTTGTCTTCGTGTAATCAATATCATTAACTGCCAGATACAACTCATAGTCATGTTGTTCTACCTTACCGCAATACTCAGTACCTCTGTCTGTGAGGATGCGAAGCATTGGTAAGTCCTGAGATTGATAGAATGGCAACACACGATCATTGAGTAAATCAGCCGCTGTAATCGGTGTTTTTGTTGTATAGAGATTGCAATGAACAACCTTGCTATAAGTGTCGATGAATGTTTGTTGATAGATTCGTCCAACACCTTTTAGATTCCCGACATAAAAGGTGTCTTGCGCGCCTAAATAGCCTGGATGAGCTGTTTCGATTTCACCACAAGCAACGTCATCCTCATGCTTACGTTCAAGTGCCGCAATCTGCTGATCATTTAATTCAATACCATCCTGTGCCACTTTAGCCTCAAGTGCTTTTAAACGCTTCTTAAAGTTTTCTAAATCATGATGAAGCCATATAGAGCGAACCCCACTCCCTGAAACGAATACACCCTTCTTGCGTAATTCATTACTAGTACGGTGCTGACCATATGCGGGATATTGAATTGCGAAATCAATAACAGCCTGTTCAGTAGCATCATCTACACGGTTTTTTAAATTTGGTACTCGACGGGATTTATTGATCAGTGCGTCAATATCACCAGACTTTACTAATTCCTGATAGCGATAAAATGTATCTCTTGAAACACCCATCACTTTGCATGCTCTGGATACATTCTGAAGCTCTTCAGCTAAATTAAGCAGACCTACTTTGTGTTTAATGATTTGATTGTTAGTATGCAACATAAGAAAGTTACCTTTGTTTGATTAAGATTTCGACACCTTTATCAAAACGGGTAACTTTCTCTTTTTCAAGAAGAATGTACGATCAAGTCTGAACTAATACATTTTAAACAACCAACTGAATCTGCTTTAACACCGTCTTCAACGTATTTTCATAATCAAAAGCATCATTGGTACTGTCCTGATAACGCCAAGCCACATAACCATCCGGACGAACCAGAATTACGCCAGATTCATGAATTTCAGACTTGGCATTCCAGGTTCCATACACATCACGATAGTCACGTGAACCAATCTGAGTCACATCCAGATATGGCAAATCCAATGCTTCTGCCGCCTGTTTCCAGCCTTTACCGGATAAACCTGTGAGCAGGGTAAAACGACCTTTACCCGTAATATTGTCAACGGCATTCTAAAATTGACCCCTTTTACCTTACAAATGGCAAAGTAAAATTGACCCCTTTGATCTCGTATTAAGTTTCAACCTGCGGCTGAATCCCAATTCTTTTTTTATCCTTCAAA
>NZ_JARDAL010000114.1:0-2466 GCF_048957595.1 Acinetobacter sp. AS5
TGAAAATAATTTCGATCGATCAACCAGTAAAAATCCACACAAGTTGTTCTTCATAATCTCTTAATGATCTTCTTGCTGATTCGTCACCAGCAAGCTAGGTCGGCTATATTACTCTCTATCTCTAGAAAGTCAACCAGTCATGAACATTATTTTTAAACTTTCTTTCCAAAACCCAACTCAATCAATCTCAACTAAGTCACTGTTTTATCAGAAGTTTTAATCTTCATCACCGCCGATGGATGTGCATTCTACAGGATTCCCGACCCAATACAACCCCCTTTTTTAAATAATTCAGCAAAAACATTACGACTGTTTATTTATTCTACAAAAATCGCGATTTTCTTCATTTCTTGAGCATTAAAGGGACTGAATCCGTTTAAATCCATGCATGTTTTTTAATTTAAGAAATGTTTTTGATTAAAAGTTTTAATCTTTATTAAAACTTTAGACCTAAAATTAACCTTAAGGTAATACAACATAGGACAAACATGGATAACTTTGCTGCCGCATATACTTCCTCTGGTTTAGAGTTAATCAAAATATTTACACACAGCAAGATCAACCCTACAAATAGCAACAATACAGCATGCAACATGCTCACTTCATAGATCACCACGCCCAAACCAGGAAGCAGAATAAAAAAGCTCAGCCCACATAAGGTCATGTATTGCGCTTGACTAATCTGGCACTGAGAAATGCCTTGCAATCGCATAAAGCGATGTTGCTGTAAAAATTTACTTTTCAGTTCAACCTACAACTTAGCCACCAAATACACAAGAATGGAAATCGTGAAACTAAGGAAAAATAGACTTTGCTCACCTCCTTTCCATCGACTCCACAAAAAATTCTCAAAAATCACGCTTGCACTTACCATGGGAATGATTACTACAGGCAATATTGCACATACGGCCAAAATTAAACGCTTGCCTAATTCAGCCGGCTGAAAGAGCTGCCTGAGATAGATCCGGATCAAATTTTTATATAGAGTGGATGCGTGATGTAAGCGCATTGAATTGAGCTGAATAGATAGATTGATTGGCTTCATCAACTGGTTTTGATACAAGGCTCTTAATGCAAATACAATAAATAAAATCGAGCTAAGTAAGGCCAGGAACTGTAATGTGGTCAGCGCCATTAGAACTAGACCAAGAAAAGAAAGCATGAAGAATAAAAATAAATTCTTTCGCTTCCTTAGACAGAGTAATTGCAACAATGTGACGGAAAAGCCCACAATGCAATCAAGAAAATATTTGGCAAGGTTGACCAACCTCTCCCGGGCTCCATGAACAGATAAATATCAGCAACTACATAAGGCAGAAAAATTAAACTATTCAGCAGCAAAATCACCATGAGATCAGTGGCAATAACAATATGATGCCGTATTGGCAAGTGCTGCAAATAGCGATTTGCTTCACCTCCCATTAATGATTGTTTTTGCACCCCTACCCAATAGATCGACATAATCGTTAGAACAAACCAGATCAGAAGCGAATGTTGCCATAAATGCTCCACAATCAATAAAAGAATAGGTTTTGCCATGGCGAGCAATATTGCAAACAACATAGGCCCAAACATTAGAACGATAATCAGCGTAATCTGCTTATTACGACTCAAGGCATCTGCTGCAACCCTCACATAATATTGCAAACGCTATCTCGCCAGACAGCGAATCATTGAGATATTTAAATATGGACGCGTAGCACGTGCCAATAAATCCACTAAACCCGGTATAGACCAAACTCAGCAATATCAATAAATGTTGTGCTCATTTGCTGTTGCATATTTAGATCATGACATGTCATCAATACCATTTTATTTCTGGAAGATTCATTTAGTTTTTCTTTTAAAATTTGCAGAGCTTTTACATCGACGCCATGACTCGGTTCATCCAGAATCAAGATCGGCACATCGGTCATTAATGCCGAAATTAAGCTAAATTTCTTTGCTGTACCAAACGACATAGCCTGAAACTGAATATTCTAAAATGAAGTTAAAGTAAAATCATCAATCAGCTCTGAATAACTATGTGGAGTCAAGTGACGCACAGAAGCAATAAAGTCTAAAGACTCACGTCCAGTGATAAAGGGATAAGCCATCGTATGATCAGGCACAAAGGCAAGCTGAGCAGCGATGTGTCTTTTTTGCCGCGATGAATAACCATTCACCCTAATCTCACCAGAACTCAAAGGTTCCATTCCGGCAATCATCGCCAACAAGGTTGACTTACCCGCCCCATTCACACCTACCAAGGTATACAAGCCGCAACCGAACAACTGATAATCCAGATTCTCAAACAATGTTTTATTTTTAAAATGCTTGGTGAGCTGAATGAATTGCAACAAAGGGATATCCGGCACTGAACGACCTCTTATTGTTTTAAATAAATGATTAGGGCGTGTCCTCATTTGAAGAATTGGTTTTAAATACTTAAAATCCTCCTTTGAGTTATTTTTATTTCTATATTTT
>NZ_JARDAL010000115.1:0-2438 GCF_048957595.1 Acinetobacter sp. AS5
TGCTGGCATATACAATTTAGATTGGGTGAAAGATAAACAATTAAATTGATTGAAAAATGATTTATGAAGGAAGTCTAAGGTCTAATAAATTTTTATTCATGCTACTAATTATAAGACTTTTTCAATCGAGTGCGTAACATCAGTTTATAACTAACATTCATAATGACTAAATATTTAATCATATAAAGTTAATTTTAGAACTAATGATAATTTTTATCATCCTAATGACATTAAATATTAAAAATGATAAAGTAAACTCATATTAGGAAAATTCTGAAATGGTGAAGCGATGAAATTTGGAGCATTGAAAACACCAGAAGCGATGGGGCGTGAATTAGGTGATCGACTAAAACAAGCACGACTTAATTTAGATCTTACTCAAGAAGAAGTCGGCTTATCGGCAGGCGTGAGTCGCTACACTATAAAAAATTTAGAACAAGGGCGAGGTAATATTCAGGATTTGATGGCTGTTTTAATTGCTTTGGAAAGCACTGATCAATTAGACCACTTAATGCCACCGCAACAGATATCGCCTATAGAATTATTGAAGCTAAGAGGTCGGATGAGAAAGAGAGCATCTGGTTCACACAACAAAACAGTATCGAACAAGAAAATTGACAAGACAAATAGAAGAGAAGAAGATTTAGGATGGTAGATAAAGTTGATGTAATTAAAGTTGTATACAAAGAATTAGATGTTGGAGCTTTAAGTTTTGATCCCACGACAGGTCAAAGCGCGTTTATATATATGCCAGAATTTGTTAGTGCTGGTATAGAGTTATCGCCTTTAACGATGCCTTTGCGGGAAAATTACATATATAACTTTAATGCTTTAAATCCTGAAACTTTCAAAGGATTACCTGGAATGCTAGCTGATTCGCTTCCAGATGATTTTGGTAATCGTATCTTAAATACTTGGCTAGCTTCAAAAGGTCGTGCAGCAAATAGCATTACCCCAATTGAACGACTTCGTTATACAGGGAAGCGTGGTATGGGGGCATTAGAGTTTTTACCTGCTGAAGCTCGTGGAGAATTAAATGCAAATGAATCTGTTCAAATAGATGAACTTGTAGCTATTGCACAGGAAGTTTTATCGGCACGTAACGAATTTGATGCCGAACTAAGATCAGATGGCTCTGATGACCAGGAAGCGATGTTGTCACTCTTAAGCGTAGGAACGAGTGCAGGTGGAGCGAGACCTAAAGCAGTTTTAGCATTCAATGAGGATTTTACAAAAGCCAGATCAGGGCAGGCGAATGTTCCAAGGGGTTACACACACTACTTAATGAAATTTGATGGTGTAACCGAGAGGAATACCAACAAAGAGACATTTGGTGATCCTTTAGGGTATGGTGCAATGGAATATGTCTATTATCAAATGGCTACTGCCTGTGGTATTGATATGATGCCTTGTTATCTACTGCATGAAGGTGATAGACAACATTTCGTAACTCAAAGATATGACAGAATCGGGAATGAAAAGCTGCATGTGCAAACTTTAAATGCAATGGCTCATGTCGATTATAAGATGCCTGGATCATTTTCTTATGAAGAACTATTTCTTGTACTTCGCGAGCTTAAAATGACTGCAGTTGAAGCTGAACAACTATTAAAGCGAATGATCTTCAATATTGTGGCACGTAATCACGATGATCATGCCAAAAACTTCTCATTTATCCTTCGAGATCAGAAATGGGAGTTGGCACCTGCTTATGACTTAGCATTTAGTTATAAACCAGGTTCAATCTGGGTAGAGTCTCATTGGATGTCACTAAATGGTAAGCGCAGAGATTATGTATTAGAAGATATTCTTTCTGTAGAATCTTTAAGCCGAAAATTTACTCCTAAATATGTGCTAGAGGTTTTAAATCATACTATAGAGATTGTGTCAGGATGGAAGGATCTAGCTAAAGCTTCAAATGTTCCTGAAAAACTAATTGCTGAAGTATCCGAAAATTTGAGACTGAAGTTCTAATTTTAAAAATAGAACTCATGCACAAGAATTCTATTGTATTAGATTTCAACCCCATAAAGATTAAATATTTTATCATTATTACTACAATCATACATTAATGATCATATTATTAATCATTATAGGAGTTTATTATTAACAGATATTATGTCTAGCTCCTTCAAATTTTATAAGAAGACATCCTTTATTTAATAATCATTCAAGTGCTTGGTCGCTGTTGCATTACTTACTTGTGCTAGTGTTAATATTTGGAGATTTTACTGGATGATTATTATGACCACTTAATCTATTAATACCTTGCTCAGAATATCGTTTCAACCATTTGCGTAACGTTGGCCTAAAATTGCCATATATCCGACAAACTAGGCCAGCACCATTGGTCTCTTCAAATGGCTTTGTTGCACAAAGATTTGAAATGCAAAGCGCCCCTAATTGAGCCAAATTTAAGGCGTAACTTGGGTAAGTGG
>NZ_JARDAL010000116.1:0-2430 GCF_048957595.1 Acinetobacter sp. AS5
ACCGACAGTCGCACCTTGACCTTGGACAACGTGCCGCGTGCGCTTGCCAACTTCGACACACGCGGCTTCATCAAGCTGGTCATCGAGGAAGGTAGCGGACGGCTCATCGGCGTGCAAGCGGTGGCCCCGGAAGCGGGTGAACTGATCCAGACGGCGGTGCTCGCCATTCGCAACCGTATGACCGTGCAGGAACTGGCCGACCAATTGTTCCCCTACCTGACCATGGTCGAAGGGCTGAAGCTCGCGGCGCAGACCTTCAGCAAGGACGTGAAGCAGCTTTCGTGCTGCGCCGGATGAGGAAAAGGAGGTGTTCAATGAGCGCCTACACAGTGTCCCGGCTGGCCCTTGATGCCGGGGTGAGCGTGCATATCGTGCGCGACTACCTGCTGCGCGGATTGCTACGGCCGGTCGCGTGCACCACGGGCGGCTACGGCTTGTTCGATGACACCGCGTTGCAACGGCTGCGCTTTGTACGGGCTGCCTTCGAAGCGGGTATCGGCCTGGACGCACTGGCGCGGCTGTGCCGGGCGCTGGATGCTGCGGACGGTGACGGTGCGTCTGCGCAGCTTGCCGTGTTGCGGCAACTCGTCGAGCGTCGGCGCGAGGCCCTGGCCAGCCTCGAAATGCAACTGGCCGCCATGCCAACCGAACCGGCACAGCACGCGGAGAGTCTGCCATGAACAGCCCAGAGCACTTGCCGTCTGAGACGCACAAACCGATCACCGGCTACTTGTGGGGCGCGCTGGCCGTGCTCACCTGTCCCTGCCATTTGCCGATTCTCGCCATTGTGCTAGCCGGCACGACGGCCGGCGCGTTCATCGGGGAGCACTGGGGTATTGCAGCCCTCACGCTGACCGGCTTGTTTGTCCTGTCTGTGACGCGGCTGCTGCGGGCCTTCAAGGGAAGATCATGACCGCTTCCCAGCCAGCCGAGAGTGGGCAGCTTTGAGCTTCGCTACCAATCTGGAGGAGTACCACCATGAACGCAAACGCCCCGAACACTGCCAGTTGCACCACCTGCTGCGTATGCTGCAAAGAAATTCCGCTCGATGCCGCCTTCACCCCGGAAGGCGCGGAATACGTCGAACATTTCTGCGGGCTGGATTGCTATGAACGCTTCCAGGCACGCGCCAAGGCCGCGACAGAATCTGACATTGCGTCTGTCCCTGGCGGTTCGCAGCCGTCAGATTGAGGCATTCTTCAAATTAACATAGGGACTGGCTTTGTTGCATAAAGGTTTGAAAGATAGAGCGATCCTAATTGAGCCAAATTCAAGTGACAACTTGGGTGTGAGGGCGCCCCAATTCTGTGAATTTGTTCAAGACGGCTACGCGTGCATGAATCTCATTCACCTGACTAGGAAAACTCCTTGCTGTTAATTTATCGCCTAATAATTTGATGCAATGCATCTTGGTTTCCACCAAACTTCGACGATGATAACCAGACCACTTTTTCCAAAGTGACCTTCCTAGCAGTTTGACTGTTTTCAATAACTCATTTCGTTCTATAGACCTGACTTGCTGATCTTTCCAAGGCTTTGCATTCTTCCTGGGTGGAATGACCGCATGTGCATCACGATTTAAAATGACTTGTCGGCAGTGCTTTGTGTCATAAGCACCATCTGTATAGACTGAATCAATTCGTTCATCCAAGGGAACTTGAGAAAGTAAATCTTCGAGCACTTGTGAATCGCTGACATTATTTGTCGTGAGTTGTACTGCACGTATTTGAAGGGTTTCAGCTTCTATAGCAATATGGAGCTTACGCCATTGGCGACGATATTCAGATCCATGTTTCTTGCATTTCCATTCACCTTCACCTAGAAACTTCAAGCCAGTAGAGTCCACGAGTAGATGCAGACCATCTCTACTTTTTTGGTAGCTAATTGTAATATCTGAATAGCCACTGATTTTGTAGGCACCTTTCAGTCCATCTAGTGACTAATTAATTTGTTTTAAATACCGATAGACAGCCTGTCTACTGATACCAAACGCTTTTGCCAGATCAACTTTTGATGAATACTTCCCTTCTTTCCAGGCTTGCAGTAATGCTTTAGCTTGATCTGGATTCAATTTATGGACACGACCTTTATATTTGCCCTGAGCTGCTGCGATCTTAATCCCTTCTTTCTGACGTTCTAAGATAATTTCCCGCTCGAATTGAGCAAAAGCACCCATCAGTTGCAGCATCAAATTATCCATCGGCGTGGATTGGGCAGTAAAAGTAATATTCTCTTTTACAAACTGGATGGCGATCCCTCTTTTGACCAGTTTATCTACTTCAGTGACCAAATCTTTTAGACTTCGTGCAAAACGATCCATGGAATGTACAATCACCCTATCCCCTTCCCGGACGGCACTGTTGCAAATAGAGATTTGAGTCGATGATGTTCCCTTTAAAAAGTACTTAGAGACCGAAAACCCTGTTGATT
>NZ_JARDAL010000117.1:0-2280 GCF_048957595.1 Acinetobacter sp. AS5
AGCTTGATGAAGCCGCGTGTGTCGAAGTTGGCAAGCGCACGCGGCACGTTGTCCAAGGTCAAGGTGCGACTGTCGGTCTCGATCCCGTCGTGATGTGCTTCCGCCTCGCTGTAGCCCACGGTGGCGACCTGCGGGTCGGTGAATACCACGGCCGGCATTGCGGTCAGGTCCAGGGCCGCATCGCCGCCAGTCATGTTGATCGCAGCACGGGTGCCGGCCGCTGCCGCCACATAGACGAACTGAGGCTGGTCGGTGCAGTCGCCAGCCGCATAAATGTGTGGCGTACTGGTGCGCATGCCCTTGTCGATGACGATGGCCCCCTGCGCATTGGCAGCGACTCCCGCCGCTTCCAATGCCAGGCTGCGCGTGTTCGGTGCCCTGCCAGTGGCGACCAGCAGCTTGTCGGCGCGCACTTCGCCCTGTCCAGTGGTCAGCACGAATTCGCCGTCCACATGGGCGACTTGGCTGGCTTGCGTATGTTCCAGTACCTTGATTCCTTCGGCACGGAAGGCGGCTGTGACGGCCTCGCCAATGGCAGGGTCCTCGCTCGCAAACAACGTGCGCCGCGCCAGGATCGTGACTTCGCTGCCCAGCCGTGCAAACGCCTGCGCCAGTTCCAGCGCTACTACTGAGGCACCGATTACTGCGAGCCGTTTCGGAATGGTCTCGCTAACCAGCGCTTCGGTGGAAGTCCAATAGGGGGTTTCTGCAAGACCAGGCAACGGCGGAATGGCTGCGCTCGCGCCGGTAGCAATGAGACAGCGGTCAAACGCCACTTCGTGCCAGTCCCCTTCTGCAGCTTCCACGATAAGCGTGTGGCCATCCTTGAAACGGGCGCTGCCTCGTACCAGATTGATTGACGGATTGCTTTCGAGGATGCTTTCATATTTGGCAATTCGCAGCTCGTCCACGCGCGCCTGTTGCTGGACAAGCAAACGGTCACGCGAGACAACAGGCGGCGTCGCAGTGAGCCCCACGTCAAAAGGACTTTCCCGGCGCAGATGAGCGATATGGGCTGCCCGAATCATGATCTTGGAGGGAACGCAACCCACGTTGACGCAGGTGCCGCCGATAGTCCCGCGCTCGATCAGCGTGACCCGGGCACCGTTTTCCGCCGCTTTGAGCGCAGCCGCCACAGCGGCTCCGCCGCTACCGATAACCGCCACATGTAACTGACCGGCCAGCTCCTCCACCGCGCGGTCACCGCTCAGCCACTGGGCGGCTCTGCCAAGAAGTCTTGGCCGTTCAGCACTGCGCCTTTTGCTTTCCACTTCGTCTGCAGGCTTAGCACGATAACCAAGTGCCCCCACTGCCGTCACGAGTGCCGATACGTCAAGCCTATTGCCCGTGACCTGCGCCCTGTTCGCCGGATAATCGACAGACGCTCGTATCACGCCGGGAACCGCCAGCAGCGCGTCCTCAACGTGCTTTGTGCAACTTGGGCAAGTCATGCCCGCCACGCTCAGACCAACTTCGTTTAATTCTTGCATTTTGCTCTCTCTTTCATCCGTTATGCCCAAGCCGAGTCGTACAACGCCTCGGTAACTGGATCAGTTTTTCGCATCAGCGAACAGGCTCCGTACGTCATTTACAGGTTGTGCACGGAATGACTGACAGTAGAATCGCCAGAACAACATCTCTATCTGGCTATGGCGACGCCGCCGTCATTTGATGCCTTATTTCTTCAGTTCAGAAGGGTAGCCCACGTCCGTCGTCGCCTTGTTCAATGCCTGGACGCTGGTTTTCGCATCGTCGAACGTCACAACAGCCAGCTTGGTTGCGTAGTCGACCTCGATCTTGCTAACGCCCTCTACCTTGCTCAGCGCCTTCTTCACGGTGATAGGGCAAGTCGCGCAGGACATTCCGGGAACGGACAACGTGACCGTCTGCGTGGCGGCCCAGGCAGGGACAGCGAAGGTAGCGGCAAGGGCAAGAGCGGTAAGCAGTTTTTTCATGATTTTTCCTCAATTAGTAGAACAGGGGCATTACATACGGGAACGTTAGTGCAACGACAACTAGCGCAGCCACAATCCAAAAGATGACTTTGTACGACGTCTTGGCTTGTGGGGCAGCGCATACATCGCCAGGCTCGCATGCTTGCGTAGTCCGGAAGATGCGGCGGTAGGCAAAGAACATTGCTATCAATGCCGCACCGAGAAAGATGGGGCGGTAAGGATCCAATGCCGCCAAGTTACTCATCCAAGCGCCGCTGAATCCCAACATGACCAACACCAACGGCCCCAGGCAGCAGGCCGACGCAAGAATGGCGGCCAGCCCACC
>NZ_JARDAL010000118.1:0-2209 GCF_048957595.1 Acinetobacter sp. AS5
CCAAATGGCAATATTTCCGCGACTCATGAGTGCTCGGTTATATGCGGGCCAATTGGTTGTGCGGTAGATTTTGTGTGCAGGCTTCTTCATTTGAAAATTATATCGCTGAAAAACCCTTTACAGATAGGTTTGTGCAACAAAGCCATCCACGATTCATATTCAATCCCATGACTTTAAAGCGCAAAGCGTGTTGCAGATGCAGCTCTTATTCCGAGGAATTTTACACTGGTATCGCCCGCCGATAGAAACACCAGATCCGGCAGTCAGGACGTAAATAACCATTCCTCCAGTTTAAATAAAAAAACCTGCAGATTCGATGCAGGTTTTTTTTAGAGATAATCAATCGCGTCTTATTTGGCTTTACGCTCTTTTTCAATCAGGTAATTCACCACCTGAATTACTTTGGCATCATTGCCCTGCACAATATATTTACCATTCACGGTCACCGCTGGTACACCGCTTAACTGATATTGAGCAGTCAAATTTTTTGCCTGAGCAATTTTTGACGAAATCGGGAATGATTTATAAGTCGTGTTAAATTTCTCTTCAGAAATACCATAACGGGTATAGAACTTGGCCAATTGTGCCTGTTCTAAAATTGGACGCTGCTTGTCATGAATATCATGGAATAACTGTAAATGTGCTTTTTGACGCACACCCAGGGCTTCTGAAACATAATAAGCACGTGCAGCCTGTTCCCAAAGCGGGTTCATTGCAGCAGGTGTACGTACAAAACGGATATCTTTGGGTAATTTTTTCAACCAGTCCTGCATATGCGGTTCCAACGTGAAACAGTGACCACAGCCATACCAGAAGAATTCACGTACCTCAATTTTGCCCGGTTTTTCGACTTTGACTGGTTTTGCGACCACCTGATAGTCCTGACCTGCCACAAAATTGGCCATAGCATTGCCTGAAAAGGCCAAAACAGATGCGGCAACAGCTCCTAAAAGGAATTTTTTCATTGGGATTATCGTCCTCTAAATCATTATGCTTAGTGTATGGGTTCACTATAAATCAATTATGCCGGTTCCGTTTTCATGCTGCGAACTTTTGTGCTATCAGAACCGCTACATTAAAGTATGCGACTGATTTTAAGTCAGTTAATATGGCCATTCGACCGCTATGTGTTTTTAGATAATCACAAAAGTTAAACTTTGAGTAATAAAAACGGTTATAATTTCTACGATTAAAACGTAGTGGTCAAACCTACAGTAAATATTAGCTTCTTACTATTCTCTTCAGTAACAGCCGCGTGGCTCTGAGAATGATCTTCTGACATACAATAGTTTCCTTATTCTATTTACGATTAGCTGAGAGACTTGAGTAAGCCTCAATATTTCTGCTAAAAATTGCTTACTATAATTGGTCAAGAAGCTTTCTTTTCATTTATCCACCGGGACAATATTGGTAATAAAACCAACATAAGAAGGGTTGATGAGATAATTCCTCCAATAACCACATTTGCTAGTGGGCACTTTACTTCTTTCTCCAATTCCAATGCCTCCCTAACTAATTAGAGAGTTTTAAGCATTATTACATGAATCTTTCCAGTACTATTGTTGCAAATATACTAAGTTGCATATTTATTCCTGCCTATGTATAGGAGCATATGTAACCCTAAAGTTTAAAATAGTCTTTTCGGATTATTTAAAAATTTGAAAATGGTAAAGAATAAATTAAAAACAATAAATATATTTATCATTCGATTTAAAAAAATTAATTAATCTTAGTTACACCATACTAAAAATAACTAATTTTTAGTTTTCCTAGTTATATGTGCTTCATTATAATTTTGAATTAATTCTCTTCACACCCTTTGCTTTTTTCATTGTTAATTATTTCTAAATTTTTCTCTAAGAAACGAAGTCCCCCATCAGCAAAACTACTGGTTGAAAAAACTATAGTAAAAATAACTAAAACAATCTTCATATATATATTATTGAATCTAATCATATCTTGGACCAAAAAATAATTTCTTCATATACTAATTCCTAGATATATACACCTAAATGACAACCAAATTACAAATTTGTAATTTTGTTAAGGTTTGTCCTAAAAAAAATAAATTAATACTATTTTAACAAAGATAAGTCGTTGCTGAAAAATTTGAATTGTAAGGGATTTAATTAGGCACTGTTGCAAATAGAGATTTGAGTCGATGATGTTCCCTTTAAAAAGTACTTAGAGACCGAAAACCCTGTTGATT
>NZ_JARDAL010000119.1:0-2204 GCF_048957595.1 Acinetobacter sp. AS5
CCATCGATCTGGATCAGCTCACCGAAGCAATCACGGTTGTATCGAGGCTGATATGGACGTTTCAGGCGCTTGGATCGTGGAATCCAGAGGTCATCTGCAGTCATCCAGCGCCGAAGCGTTTCTACCGGGATATTCAGGTCAAACATGCTGCTGAGCTTCTCATGGGCCAAGGTAGGTCCAAATCCCAGCAGATGTTCAGAAATAATGGAAAGACATTTTGATTTTAATAAATCATCATGGCGACGATGACCCGGTTGACCACGACTGGCATGCGCCATACCTGAAACACCATCTTGATTGAGCTTCTGTAATAACCGGGTAATTTGACGGGTGGAAAGATTCAGGATTTCAGCAGCACGGACTTGTGTAATACGATGATCTCTAACGTCTTGCAAAACTGCAAGACGTTGAATTTCTTTATCAGACATAGTGATCAGCATCTATATTTATATCCAGTCCATGATGATGAAAACCATCATAAACTAGACATTTTTATTGGTGAGAATATAGACACTTTAAATGGGTTCTAACACACTGATTTCGTATAATATTGATTATGTTAAGCGAAGTATACCAAACAATAACTTCATATATCCCTTACACTCACCTGATTTCAATAAGTTAAAGTACTATCCTTTATTTAGATAAATATGATATGTTGAATTAAATTTTAATTCATAAACTTCATCATGTTTGAACTAAAAACAATTCGATTGACAAAAAAAGGTTCAACTAAAAAACAACTAATATTATTGTTTCACCTCAACTCGTACTGTCCCTGTCTATACCCATTGTTGTTCTCAATGAAAGTTTTACGCTTTCAAAGGGCTTTGTTGCACAAAGATTTGAAATGCAAAGCGCCCCTAATTGAGCCAAATTTAAGGCGTAACTTGGGTAAATGGTCGACCTGATTCCGTAAATCTGTTGAGGACTGCTACACGTGCATGAATTTCATTCACTTGGCTATCAAAACTCCTTGCGCTGAGTTTATCTCCTAATAATTTGATGCAATGCATCTTAGTTTCAACCAAACTTCGCCGATGATAGCCTGACCATTTTTTCCATAGTGTCCTGCCTAAACGTTTAACTGTTCGAAGTAATTCATTTCGTTCTAGCGAGCTACTCTTTGTATCTTTCCATGGTTTCGCATTTTTTCTAGGTGGAATCACCGCATGCGCTTGCCGATCTGCAATGACCTGACGGCATTGCTTGGTGTCATAAGCTCCATCGGTATAAACAGAGTCAATCTGCTCATCTTGTGGAATCTGATCAAGTAAATCACCAAGCACCTGTGAATCACTGACATTATTGGTTGTAAGCTGAACTGCTCGTATTTGCAGGGTTTTGGCATCTATACCAATATGTAGTTTACGCCATTGGCGACGATATTCAGGTCCATGTTTCTTGCGCTTCCATTCGACCTCACCTAGAAACTTCATGCCTGTAGAGTCCATAAGTAGATGCAGCCCATCTCTACTTTTTTGGTAGCTGATTACAATATCAATATGCTTTTGTCTTCTACATATGGTCGAATAATCTGGGGCCGTCCCATTTAAGCCAGAGAGTTTAATCAGACTTTGCACAAAGCCAGTAACCATACGTAAAGACAGACGAAATAAGGATTTAATCATTAAGCAGCATTGGATGGCTGCGTCGGAGTAGGTTTGATTTCGCCCTTGTTTGCCTTTTGATGGCGCATACCATTGCGTAGCAGGATCAAACCAAATGGCAATATTTCCGCGACTCATGAGTGCTCGGTTATATGCGGGCCAATTGGTTGTGCGGTAGATTTTGTGTGTAGGCTTCTTCATTTGAAAATTATATCGCTGAAAAAGCCTTTACAGATAGGTTTGTGCAACAAAGCCCTTAGTTGAAAAAAATTTTAGATTTCATGCTCACACACCACCTAAAACAAAAAATATCTGATTGATTTTACAGGCTTTTAATTTAAGGTTTTATTCTACCCACTCGCAATATCAATGTTTAGTATCACGACTCACTAACTCATTAACTAAATATGGAGCAGTACGGCTATCTTGATTTTCTGTTATTTGTTTTGGTGTTCCTGCCACAACAATATTCCCACCAGCATTTCCAGCACCTGGTCCCACATCAATCACCCAATCTGCTTGTGCAACGGCACGCATATCATGCTCAATCATAACCACGGTATTACCCGCATCGACTAATCGCTGCAATTGAAC
>NZ_JARDAL010000120.1:0-2201 GCF_048957595.1 Acinetobacter sp. AS5
CATAATTTAAATATTTAGAGCGGATTTATCACTTATAAAACTAGATTGAGTGGTCTAATTAACGGAACCACATCAAAGAGAGCTATAAGAATTCCAATACTGATTGGAATAATGAAGCGATCAAATGACGGGGCAGCAACAGAAAGTCCCTCAACTGCAGATAAAACAGAAATAGCAGGGGTGATGATACCGTCACCGAAGAATAAGGATGCTCCAATGAAACCTAAGATAATGATTGCCAGTCTTTTTCCACGGGACAATCCTTTTTGCCTAAGGTTTAAGGCTAGTAATGCCATGATACCCCCTTCACCATTGTTATCAGCTCTCATGATCACCAAAACATATTTAAGCGAAACAATTAAGGTAATGGTCCAAAAGATTAAAGAGAGAATTCCCAGGATATTAAGTTCATTAATAGGTAGCCCGCGTGTCGCATGAAAGCTTTCTTTTAATGCATATAATGGACTCGTGCCTATATCGCCGAATACTACTCCTAGTGCAGCCAGTGTTAATGCTGGTACTGCCGGCTTACTCACATTATTTTGCATATATTTGATTTACAAAATTGGGGAGCCTCGAATTTTATCATCTGGCTTCTTATGAAATTGCCTTGTACATAAAAACCCATACTTTCTTAGAGTGTTATAGTTTTTCTAGCTAAGCCTGCACTATATAGGTGCTATTTCACTTATAAGTAATCCAAAAATATATGATTCTTTAATAGATAATTTTAAGTTTTTTCTAAAATTAACATAATACACGTTATATGAATTCCCAAGGCATGGCTTTTAGTCATGCTTTTTTTATCAAAAGACTATAGCTGAATGATAGCGAGCCAAATCGCATACAATATCTATCATTATACTTAGTGAAATAATTAAATGATAGTATTATCATTAATCTAATAGAATTAAGATTAAATGATAGAAATGAATACACGTATTTATCTACGAGCTTCAACTAAAGATCAAGATGCAGAAAGGGCTTTGCAGATTCTTCAGGATCTAAACCAAAACTTGAATTTGGGCGAAACCATTGTGTACGTGGAAAACTATAGTGGTACGAAGTTAGACCGACCTGAATTGAATAAGCTACTGTCAGAAGCAAATCAAGGTGACACCTTGTTAGTTGAAAGTATTGACCGATTATCACGCCTAACCCAACAGGATTTTCAAGAGCTGAAGCGCAGGATCCAGGAGAAGGGACTTCGTTTAGTCGTAGCGGATCTTCCTACTACCTACCAAATGATTCAAACCAGTGACAGCATTACTCATTCAATCCTGGAACTCATCAATAATATGTTGATTGATCTCCTGGCAACAATGGCCCGCCTGGACAATGAGAAACGTATAGAACGTATTAAGCAGGGCCTGGCACGTTCGGGTTACAAGCCAACAGGTAAGAAAGCCAATGAGGCTAAGCACAAACGAATAAAAGAATTGCTAGCAGCTGGCAATATGACTAAGGAAGAAATTGCCAAAGCAGTGAATTGTGGAGTTGCAACTGTTTATCGAGTTGCTAAAGTCATTTAAAAAGGCTTGTATCAGTGCTTCCCTTATGTCATATCTATTTACAAAGGAGCAAGGCATTCTTAAAGATCAAAAGAAGGGATTAATGATGAAAAAGCATTTGATTTTCCTTGTTTTTATAGTGATGGTTTTTATTTTAGCTCTAGTTGTAAAGATTAATAATGATCATAAAAAAGGGCAAGCATTAAAGAAATTGGAACTAGTTGAAAAGCAAATCCATTAGGTAAAAATTGACTTATACTTATTTAAATAACGCTAATAACTAAGCTCAAAGAACACCTAGACCCAGTGCTACACACGCTTAGTTTTTTATATTTTAAAAGAGCATTTTAGCAAATATCATAAAAGACCGGTCTATTCTCAAGCCGGTTTTTTATATCGCAGAGTATCATGGCTTCATCATAGATATATGAATATTAAGATAAATAAAAAGCCCTATAGTCTCTCCCGTTACTATAAGGCTTATAAAACGCTGTAATTTTTTTCTTAATTACCTACTTTTCGATGTAAGTTATGAATATATTTTACCTATTGGTAAAAATAAAGATATAAGACAAAAGATGAATACGTTAGGAATTCCGCGTAAAAACTACTATGTTATTCACCAATTAAAATGTCTATGCGATAAACCATTTAAAATGTCCTGTTTTTAACCACAAGAGTCAAGCACAG
>NZ_JARDAL010000121.1:0-2163 GCF_048957595.1 Acinetobacter sp. AS5
CCACTTACCCAAGTTACGCCTTAAATTTGGCTCAATTAGGGGCGCTTTGCATTTCAAATCTTTGTGCAACAAAGCCTTTGGTTACAAGTACTACAACAGGGAATAAGGTTCAAGGCATGAACTGCTAATTCAGGAAATTTTGTTTCTGGTAAATAATGATCGTGGGTTTTAGGTATAGTTATCCCACAATAAGGACATTTTTTTAAAAAACAAGGAACTTGGACACCTTTAATCAAATCAAATATTTCATTGACCTTTTTTGTATAGCCTGTATAACAACCTAGTAAATCGTCTTTATTTAGTTTTAAAGAAGGACTTTCAATAAAATTAAATAATTGATTATTCTGAATAGCCAACTCAAAATCCGTGTATCTTGATGCTACTTGATTATCCAAACTTAGTAGATTTTGCTTTACTTGGTTAGTTACACCTTTAATATTATTTTTTTTAGCATTAACTATTGCTCTATGTCTATCTGTATAAGGGATCGATGCTGGCGGTATATTCAGTATTTTCATTGGTCTTCACCATACTGAGCTAGAAGAAACGCTTTAGCATTAAAACTTAAATTATTTTCAAAAAGGGCACACACATCATTATAACTTACTGTTTTAGATAATTTTCTTAGCACATTTTTATAAAAGTTAGGTATAGATACCGTATCAAAAACGTGTCTCGTAAGCTCTGATATATTTTCACCAAAAGTTTCAAATTCCATTTTTGTAGCAATCGTACTATTTTTTTCTCTAGTTAATAAAATTACACGTTTACTAGGTATCTCTTGTATAACAATGGGTGAATGAGTCGCAAGGATTGCAAATGACTTATATTTTTTTAACAAATCATTTAATACATTGAATAAGGTAGCTACTGCATTTGGATGAAGATGGGTTTCAGGTTCATCAAATAAAACTAAAGTATTAATTTGTATTTTTGCAACAAGTGCTGTAACAAAGTGAGCTAATATTGACTGGCCTGAGCTAAGAAAAGATAGAGGATCATGCTCTGAAAAATCATTACTTTCTATCTGTTTTTCTAGATAACTTTTAAATAATGAATCGTTCCTGTCTAAAATTTGCATCATGTACTCAGCCCATAGATTTCCTCTATCTAACTCCTTAATTTTAATTAAATTATCTTTATAGCTTTCTGTTAATAATTTTATCGATATTCCACCACTTTCGTTTCGAATACCACAGTAATTGTAACTTCGCTGTGGTTTAGAAGGGCGAATAAACTTATCAAAAGCACTATAAGACACTGTAATAACTTTATTAAAAATAGGTCTGTTTCCTATAAACCTTTCATCTCTATCATCTAGTGATTTTTTCGACTTTCTTCCAACTTGTACTAAATCTTTAGCAAGGGCACCCATTAATTGAGTTTTTCCTACAGCATTTCGTCCAATGATTCCAACGATTCGTCCTGGAATTATATCATCCTCATCAAAATCAACAGAAATTTCGAATGGATTATTAGATCCATCAATATTAACTACATATTTAAAAGAAAAATCTTCTGTATAATTTTCATTTAAAATAATAGATCTACCAAATCTTAAAGCGTTATGAGCACTATTTTCTCTGAGTAAAGAATTTCGGTAATCTGCCTTATGTTCAAAATCTTTTGCCTTATTAGATTCCCAAGCAATATCATTTAAAGCTTCTAATACTATCTCAGATTCTGATTCACCAATAATATCTAATAGATTTTTATAAAAAGATATATCCTGACCTAGACTAATATAGTTTTCATCTAATTTTAAAAACTCATTAGGAATAATTGTACTAGAAGATTCTTTTTGTAAAATTTTAATTCGGCCTATATTATGTGTTTTTTCATCACTTTCATGAAAATTTAAATCAAAAAGACTGTAAGTACTATAATCATTCCAACTATCCTTAGTTAAACTAAAAATTGGGTATTTTGTACTCGTTGTTAACGGTTTTTTGTACTCTTTTTTGATAAACATAAATAAACCTTAGTTTAATAACAAATAAAAATTAACTGAAAGTGAAATTCTTAACATGTTTCTTAAGGGCTTTGTTGCACAAAGATTTGAAATGCAAAGCGCCCCTAATTGAGTCAAATTTAAGGCGTAACTTGGGTAAGTGGTCGACCTAATTCCGTAAATCTGTTAAGGACTGCTACACGTGCATGGAT
>NZ_JARDAL010000122.1:0-2041 GCF_048957595.1 Acinetobacter sp. AS5
GGAAAGGATTCATATGCTGCACCTTTAGCTAAAACAGTCTTCAGCTTACCATTCGTGGTTATTTGCAACAGTGCCGTTACTCGACACATCCGTGTACGCACTTGCTATCGCCTGCATCCAACGCCCTGCAAAGTCGCGTTAACTCGTCGAGCCTGGGTCCCGACTCGAAGGCCACGCGCAGGAAACGCAACCGTTCCAGTGTTTTGGCATCGAAAACGTTGTAGCCACCTTCGGTTCGCCAGGCGGGATGCAACAACCCGCGCATCAAGTAGTCGCGCACAACATGCACGCTTACGCCTGCATCTTCAGCAAGCTTCGAAATCGAGTAGGCATTCATGCCGTGTTTCGCTCGCTGTCTTCTAACAGCTTATGCGCGATCAGATGTCCGAGACCGAATGCATTCTCGACAGGCACGAGCTCTATCCCCGGGTGCGTCGAAGCCCATGCATTTGCAACAGAAGGCGATGCAAAAAAATGCACATGACAGCAAAAGGAACAGCGAATGTCGGGTGAAGCATCCGGCGTTAGCAGAGACACCATTGTTTCCGCCGGTTCAACCTGAAGCACTGCTTCTGGCGCAACTGTGAGCGTAATCGGCCTGCCGGTGGCAGCACAGCGCGACGTGACACGGGCTGTTTTGCCAATCAAAGCGGGAAACATCAAGGTGTCGAGCGCACACCAGGTGTATAAACGGCGGCCATCCACTTCAAAAACGTGAGGGGTTTCGCGTAGCGTCAGGGCCAGTCCAATGATATTGCCCTGCTCGTCATATTCGGTACCGGGCGCCGGCTCAAGTACAGTTGCAACCCTCTGCCCAGACCATCCGAGTGTGGTGCCGAGCGCTTCGCGTGACACAGGCCTTCCCATCACAAGCTGACGAAGCAGGGTGACGAAGAGGGTTGCGAACTCTTCTGGATGATTGCCAGATGAGAGGCTCTCGGCAATCTTTTTGGAATATATAGTCTTGTCCAATTTCCACCTCCAACATCCAAGCAGCGGTTACGCGGCATAAACCCACCCTTGGCGATTACATGCCGCGCTTTTCAAAGATCACGTCAGCGTGCGCTTTGCCGGCGTTTCCATTCCTGGACCAGCAATTGCGCTTGCTGCACCTGTTCGGGCTTCATTTGAGCTGCATAGTCTGCAACGACTTTTGCTGCTGTCGGTTCTCCCGACGCTGCGGCCAGACTCATCCACTGGTATGCCTGCACCTGGTCGGGCGCGATGTCGGTAAGACCCTTTGCAAACAGCTGGGCCAGCCTGACTTGAGCCTGCGTGTGTCCCTGCTCGGCAGAGAGGCGGTACCACTTGAACGCCTGTGCATCGTCGGCAGGAGCCGCACGCCCTTTCTTATACATACCGTCGACTTCGCTTGCGTAGAGGCGCCCCAGGTTGAACTGCGCATCAGCTTCACCCTGCTCGGCCGCCCTGCGAAACCACTGGATCGATGCAGCATGGTCTTGTTTTACGCCCATACCGCATTTGTAGGCAAGACCCATGATGTTCTGCGCCATGGCATCGCCCGCCCTCGCTTTCTTTTCCCAGCCGTCGACGGTCTCCGGCGCCAATGTTTCGATCGCTGCTCCCAGCTTAGAAAAGTCGTAGGCCGCCAGCGCATTGTTTGACAAGCCAAACGCTGCAGTACCCGCCAACAGAATGGTTAAGCATGCACGGGTGCAACGTGCTGTTAGTCTAATATCGCAAAACATAAAAACTCCTCTGTCGCTCTTTTCGTGTCCTTGGTTTAGCCCGCACAGCACGATAGCTGTGTCACATCCTTCGAGAAAGTCTGTGCCACCAGTTTGAGACCTTCGACCATGGTCAGGTAGGGGAAAAGTTGGTTGGCAAGATCCTGGACGGTCATGCGAGCCCGGATGGCAATCGCGGCAGTCTGGATGATCTCGCCTGCTTCCGGTGTTACAGCCTGAACCCCAAGAATGCGTCCAGATTCAGCCTCAGCGACAAGCTTGATGAAGCCGCGTGTGTCGAAGTTGGCAAGCGCACGCGGCACGTTGTCCAAGGTCAAGGTGCGACTGTCGGT
>NZ_JARDAL010000123.1:0-1971 GCF_048957595.1 Acinetobacter sp. AS5
TAGCAGTGTAGGTGGTATCCCAACTTCAGGTAGTTTGAGTTATACCTATACTTTGAACAACGCCCAGACACATAGCGCTGTTGGAAATGATGGTTTACTTCTGAGTGGCATTCCACTGAGTTTCACAGATGCAGGAGGGGTAACCACAACAGGTAGTCTGGTTGTACAAGTGATTGATGATGTTCCGACTGCTGTGGCAGATACTGGTAGCCTTAGTGAAGGTGGTGTGCTGAGCGTACTTGCTGCTGACGGTGTATTAAGAAATGATACTGCTGGCGCAGATGGTTGGGTGAATACTGGTGCAGTGGTTGGTGTGGTATCGGGTGATACTGCAACGAACAGCGCTGGTGGCGTTGGAGGCAGGATAGATGGCCAATATGGCTATATCACTTTAAATGCCGATGGCAGTTATACCTATGTATCAACCGCTGATGCAGTAACAGCTGATGCACAGGATGTATTTACTTATACGGTACGTGATGCGGATGGTGATTTAACTCATTCAACGCTTACGATTAATGTGGCAAATGTCAATCTAACACCAGCCCCAATTAGCAATACTGTCAATGAAAGTGGTCTTGCGGGTGGTTCAACTGCGGGTACTGGTCATACCGTAACAGATACAGTGAACCTACCATCCGAGGTCAAAGCAGTACCCGTTACTAATGGTTCGACTCAATATGGGACGTTCAGCATTGATGAAGATGGTCGCTACACATACACACTGACTAAACCATCAAATGGCGATAATGTTGAGGATACGTTTAGCTATACCACTAAGGATGCTCAGGGCAATAGTACAACGAATACCGTAACGATTACGATTATAGATGACGCACCTGTTGCGAAGCCTGACACGAATAGCATTACAGAAGACAGCGTACCTAATCCAGTCAGTGGCAACGTACTGACAGGAGGCGTATCTAGTGGAGATACAGCTGATACCCAAGGCGCAGACAAAGCTAACGTCAGTGGAGTACAGGCTGGAACAGTTGCGTCAGGTGAACACGTAGCAAATGGCGCATTGAATACAGCAGTGAATGGAAAATACGGAACATTAATTCTCCATGCTGACGGTAGTTACACCTACCAATTAAATAATAACAATACGGAAGTAAATGCCCTTAAAGATAACCAAAGCCTCCAAGACGTATTTAGCTACACCATTACCGATGGAGATGGAGATAAATCGACAGCGACCATTACCATCACCATTAACGGACATACCGATGGCGCACCTAACCTGGTTATCACTGATCATAATGGATCAGCGCTTGGTGCGAACAGCATTGCCGAAAATGCAACGACCCCAGTACAAGGCGAGTTTACCGTCAACGCAGCAGATGGACTGAAATCTATCACGATTGGTGTCACGACCATTCTGACCAGCGAACTCTTGGGTCTATCCCCGACCACACCAAAAACAATCATAGGTACACAAGGAACACTGACCCTTACCGACTATGATCCAGTAACAGGCAAAGTCAGTTATAGCTACCAACAAAGTGGCACCAGCAAAAACCACAGCGGTGGTGATAGCAGCGTAAGTGATAGTTTCCCAATTATAGTGACAGACAATGCCGATGAAAGCTCAGTAGCGACTGATCTGGTCATTCTCATTACAGATACTGCCCCAGAAGCGAAAGCTGACACAGGCACAGTGACAGAAGACGGTACAGCACTTGAAGGAAACGTGATCACAGGTGGTAGTAGCAATAGTGCAGATGTTGCTGACCGTTTAGGTGCAGATGCAACACCAGTGACAGGAGTCAGCAAAGGAAGCTCAACCACAGAACAAACAGATAATGTTGGTGGAACAGGACTTGCAGGTGACTACGGCACACTGATACTCAATCGCGATGGTAGTTACAGCTATACCGTTGACCCAAATAACGCAACCGTGAATGCATTAAAAGATGGAGGCAAGCTCACAGAAACATTTAGCTACACCATTAAAGATGCAGATGGGGA
>NZ_JARDAL010000124.1:0-1889 GCF_048957595.1 Acinetobacter sp. AS5
ATCAACAGGGTTTTCGGTCTCTAAGTACTTTTTAAAGGGAACATCATCGACTCAAATCTCTATTTGCAACAGTGCCAGATCATTTTAGAGCGGCAAAAGGAAGGAATAAAACTCGCCTCTGCTCAGGGGAAGTACAAAGGTCGGGTGCATAAACTAAAGCCTGACCAAGCTGAAGCTTTACGACAAGCATGGAGGGAAGGGAAGTATCCATCAAAAATGGCATTAGGAAAAGCTTTTGGGATTAGTCGTCAGGCGGTATACCGATATTTACAAGTTAGTGAATAGCTTATTGGGATTGGCAACTAAATTTAGTTTAACTTATAAAAATCATGAAACATTGTTCGAATTTTAAGCGTGGAACATAAATAATCAATAAAAAGCCGCTCTGGTACCCTATGCCCCACAACGGCTTGATCTAATATACTGAAATTTAATGATAAATATCAAGTATTTCGTATAAGGTGTATTATGTTAATTTTAGATTTACTAAAACTATTTTTTGAGAACTAGGCTGTTATGGGAACTGTAAAGCTCAAATCTTCTGATGAAGTTTTTCAATTAAAAATTAGTCTGCTAGGTAGTGATCCTGAAATCTGGAGAGCTATTCAAATTTCATCGGCAGCTACTTTATCTAGGCTCCATAAGGCAATTCAATCTGCTTTTGATTGGGAAGATAGCCATTTACATGAATTCACGACTATTCAGCATGAAAAGATCAATAAAAGACAAAAATTGAAAGAAGTTCTACGTGTAGGTAAAAAAATTATATATACATATGATTTTGGCGATTGTTGGGAACATTTGATTACTGTAGAAAGCAGACAATCTCCTGATTTAAATAAAAAATATCCATGTTGTATAGATGGTCAAAATCATGCTCCATTTGAAGATATTGGAGGAATTTTTGGATATCTTGATATTTTAGATGCATTACAAGACCCCAAACATCCAAGATATGACGATTACATGCAAATTATCGAGGATGAAATAGGAGAGATAGAGTTTGATCCGACCTACTTTAATTCACATGATATTAAGTTTTAAACCTGATTTAACATAAGGGCTGTTATACGAAATTGCAACTAAATATAGTTGCAATTATTATTTAAAAGTAACTATACTTAGTTGCAATAGCAGTAGGGCTGAAGTATGGGTAAAACGGAAAAGTTACTGGAAAAATTTGGAAATTCAAAAAATACATTTCCGTATAAAGATTTAGTCGTTTTACTGAATCAGCTCGGCTATGAAAAATTTGAAATGGCAGGCTCTCGTGTCCGTTTTTTTAATACGAAAACTGAACACATGATTTTACTGCACAGGCCACACCCTGAAAATGAAATCAAAGGTGGGGCTTTGAAATCTGTAAAACAGGCACTCAAGCAGGAGGGATTTTTATGAGCTATTTAAAATACAAAGGTTATCTAGGTACAATTGAACCTGATCTTGAAACAGGTGAGTTATTTGGAAAGCTTGCATTTATCCGTGATCTCATCACTTATGAAGCAGAAACATTAAAAACTCTTGAACAAGCTTTTCAGGAATCTGTCGATGGATATTTAGAGTCTTGTGCTGAATTAGGTAAAAAACCCGATCAGCCATTCAAAGGTACATTTAATGTCCGTATTAGTCCTGAGTTACACCGTAAAGCTGTTTTAGCATCAAGTGATAATTCTCTTAATGCTTTTGTAAGCGATGCGATTCAAGAGAAATTAATGCGTTTAGGTGCTTAATTTATTGAAGCCTAGATTGACATCTAAAAATTGAAAAAAATTAGTAAAAAAGGGAGCTTACAGCTCCCTTTTTTGATTTCGCATAAGGTGTATTATGTTAATTTTAGGAAAGGCTCTAGACTAGCAGAATGATTATGTTAGTCTAGAGCCATATAATTA
>NZ_JARDAL010000125.1:0-1872 GCF_048957595.1 Acinetobacter sp. AS5
TTTAGCAGATGTACAACTTGCGACACTAAACTGGGTAGATTGGTTCAATAAAAAGCGTGTACACAGTGCACTGGGTTGTATCACCTTTTGAGTTTGAAGCAATGTACTATGACAAGATTAACCCGTTAGGTCAGGTGGCCTAACTTAAATAAAAAAGTCTCCGACAAACCCGGTACGGTTCAACTTGTGATTTGAATCTGCTGTTTTCAAAATCTGTCTTTCAGCTCGTTATGCAACAAAGCCGAACCGAATTAAAAATAGAAATCTAGTTGAGCTGGTGCTTGCTCATTTCTTTATTTTTAGTAATTGAGGTGAACATACTGTCAGTACATGGTAGTTATAAGTAACATGTAACTTTGTTCGCACAAAGATTTGAGTTATGCCAAGTGATGGATTGATTTGTACTTAAAATTTTAAGCTTATCCACTTGCTTTGCAAGCCACTACACTTTATTTACAATCCTATGTTGTGGAAGTAAGGGATCTTGTACTCGCCCAGTATGTTCAACTTGATTATATCTAAAGGACTATTAGGCATCAATCAAATCAATTTTCCAATTACTCGACTGAATCAACACATTTAAATCACGTAATTTAAGACTAATATCATCAGCTTGTTTTTGTAGTGATGAAACTGGAATAACTTTATGCCACTTTATTTCCCGCGTACTATAACGATCAGATTCACGAGATGTATTACTTATTGCTGCAGTTAGGGTTTTGTGCTGTTCTACAAATTCATCACGCAAAGTCAATAAAGCAAGTAAAGAACGACCATCATTTAATTTTGTTAAAGCATTAGTTTCATGAATTGCATAACTTAATTTTTGAAATTCTTGAATTAAAGCAAATACTTGTTTTAGTAGTTCATTTGGATCTTCAGATGGTTTATCACCATCTTGTACCAATACATTTGCATTGATACGTTGTTTTAGTGAAATAATTTTTTTTTGTTGATCACTTCGAAGTAAGAGAGCTTCTGCTAATTTCATTTTTCACCTATTAACCAATTAGAATTAAGTTTTAAGCAGCTAAGTAATTTTACAAATACTATATCCTCATTCTTTAAAAATCAAAAAAATTGATTTTTTATAATTTTCAGAGGTAGAAGTCTTATATTTTGTCATTAGTCGAAGCTCAGAATTAAGCTAAAGGCCTTTTTTCAGATGCAGAATCCTTTATCTGATCCTAGACAGTATTGTGGACATTCGATCCCTCTAAATTCTTACAATATTTTTGTTCAAAGGCTTCAGGACTTAACCAGCCATTTGCAGAATGTATTCTGATTCGATTGTAATAAATCTCGATATAGTCAAACAAGACAGCATTCGCTTCTTTTCGAGTGGCAAACACACTGCCATGGATTACATGACCTTTCAATGTATGAAAGAAGCTTTCAGTCACTGCATTGTCCCAACATGAGCAGTGTACTGCGCAAGACTGCGTGACATACTTTGAATACAGTTATTCGTCAATAATAGCGCTCTAAAAGCACGACTACAGTACTGACTGCCTTGGTCAGAATGAACCATAACTCCTGTTGAATAAGCTTTTCATGCGCCAAGGTTGGTCCGAAACCATGCAGTTGATCAGAAACAATATTGAGGCACTTGAGTCTGAGTTCTTCAGAAAGCCTGGAATTGCTGGTTTGGCCACGACCCGTATGGGCTAATGCAGCTGGACCTTGAACTTTGTATTTCTGCAGTAAGCGTCTGACCTGACATTCTGAAATATGAAGTAGAAGTAGCTGAGCAGCCTGGGATTGAGTTATGCGTTGATCGCAGATTTCCTGCAAAACCGACAATCGTTTAAGTTCTTTATCCGACATAGACACCAACATATCAAACCGTCCGCTAAGGAAATTGCAAAAGTG
>NZ_JARDAL010000126.1:0-1797 GCF_048957595.1 Acinetobacter sp. AS5
AAGCCTTTGATTTAGTGTTCTTTTATATCAATAATGGATTCGTTTAATGCCAGCATACTTTTTGAAACACCACCAAAGTTTGTTCTAGTAAGCCCTTCACGTCTGTCCATACCATTTTGGTACTCCCTCAAACCTATCAAGCTCTTTATCGTGAAGGTATATCACCAATCTAATTCTGGCTTTGCGGTCTTTATAACCAGTTTTTGAGTTCGTTTATTATTACCTGAGGCTTTTTTGCGAACTTTACCTTTGAGCTTAAGCAACTGTATCGGTGAAAATGATACTTCAGGTATCAATTGATCTAGGGCGTGTCATCAATTACCTTGAGGAAAACCACCTTGTCCCCATTATACTTTTATGACTAAACGCTATGCCTTAAGAGATGATCAATGGGAACAGATTAAAGATCTGTTACCTGGACGAATGGGTACTGTTGGAGTAACGGCCAAAGACAACCGACTATTTGTTGAAGCAGTATTGTATCGGTATCGTTCAGGTATCCCGTGGCGAGACTTACCAGAACGCTTTGGTGATTTTAGAGTCGTGCATACTCGTTTTAGCCGTTGGGCTAAAACAGGTGTGTGGCAGAGGGTCTTTGAAGTGCTGTCACATGACAGTGATAATGAATACGCCATGTTAGACTCCACCATTGTACGTGCTCATCAACACAGCGCTGGGAAAAAAAAATCAGGCGATTGGACGCAGTAAAGGTGGCTTAAGCACCAAAATTCATGCCCGTACTGATGCTTTAGGCAACCCAACAGGATTTTATCTCACTGATGGGCAGGCCCATGACTTAAACGGTTCAGATGTGTTGCTGGACTTATCGTTGAGCCAGACCTGGCTTATGGATAAAGCCTACAACTCCAGGGATCGGGTCATTGCTCCAATTTTAGCGGCGAAGGGTCAAATTGTGATGCCAGCGAAAAGTAATTCTATTGATCAGCGTGATTATGACCGACATCTCTACAAGGCAAGACATCTGATCGAGAACTTTTTTGCCAAGCTCAAGCAGTATCGTGCTATTGCCACACGCTATGATAAATTGGCTCAAAACTTCTTATCAGCGATCTACTTAGCATCAACAATCATCTCCATTAATTGATGACACGCCCTAGATTACCCAACATATTGAGCGCACCTAAAATAGCGATCAGCTCTACTAGTCGAACGTCGCCTTTCTCCGCATTAAGGACAGCTCTCCGACTAATCCAAGCTTTATTAGCAATCTCCGCTTGTGTCATATCTTGATTCAATCGGATGCGTTTTAGGCGCTCACCTATTACTGACGCAATATATATCGGACTATCATTTTCGGAATAATTCATTATTTATTATCCTCATCTAGCTATGTGTTGTGCCGCCGTCATATAAAAATCTAGTCAAAATACCAAAATCTTTAGATCCAAATATGGCACAGCTCTCATGTTAGTTGCCAGTTCTTTGTTAATATCTATGCCTAACTAAATGCGCATTTACCCTAGCTAAAACTGAACATAATGAACGTCCCATCATCAGTTTCCGATGGACTCAATCTTGGCCGCTCTTCCGTATAAATAAAATAAGAAAAATACAAAACACAGTTAAACCAGTCACATTCAAAAACAAAGAATCAATAACTTAAATAAAAAAATCTATCTAAGCAAACCCTTAGCCTAGTTTAAAAAGAATTCAAATTCATCAAAAACCACTCACATTTATAGCAATGTTTTTGATGCGAAAAGGCTTTGTTGCACAAAGATTTGAAATGCAAAGCGCCCCTAATTGAGCCAAATTTAAGGCGTAACTTGGGTAAGT
>NZ_JARDAL010000127.1:0-1740 GCF_048957595.1 Acinetobacter sp. AS5
TCATATTCATGATAGAGCATGGCGCAATACACCCTTAACCGAACAGCAAAAACGCAATAATACCCAAAAGAGCCAAACTAGAAACACCGTTGAGCGGGTCTTTGGACATTTTAAACTGCATTATGGGATGAGCAAAGCTCGTCATTTAGGGTTAATGCAATTTCATACCAGCACTTTGCTTGCAAGCATGGTGCATAATTTAAAAACTGCCCTAAGCTTGAAACGAAAATACGGACTCGCCTAGGGTTATTGTGTCTGTTGGTTAGTAAGCTCAGCCAATAGACACAAATTTAACAACCATTTAATCCGCTTACCCTGTTTTTTTTATGGCTTAAAGCGCTAAATCAATCACAATACGACCATCAATTTTGCCATGTTCCATGCGCTCAAAAATATCATTAATATTTTCGAGTGGCTCAACACTGATATGTGCCTTCACTTTACCACGCGCTGCAATATCCAGAGCTTCTTTCAAATCTAGACGTGTTCCAACAATCGAACCGCGTACAGTAATGCCATCTAATACCATATCAAAAATAGACAGATCAAACTTACCTGGAGGTAAGCCATTAAGCACCATCGTACCGCCACGACGCACAATAGCAACCGCCTGCTCAAAGGCTTTCGGAGAAACTGCCGTCACCAACACACCATGACAGCCATCTCCTGTGGCTTTAATCACCTCATCTTTGACATTCACTTTGAGCGCATTAATTGCAACATCTGCACCCAGTTCTTTTGCCAAATCAAGTTTGGAATCATCCACATCAATTGCGACAACATTGAAGCCCATTGTTTTAGCATATTGCACCGCAACATGTCCTAAACCACCAATTCCTGAAATTGCGACCCAATTCCCCGTCTTGGCTTCTGTCATTTTTAGACCTTTATAGACAGTTACGCCAGCACATAAAATTGGTGCAATTTCCAATAAATCTACACCTTCTGGAATTACACCGACATAATCACCATCAGCAAGGCAATACTCCGCAAAGCTGCCATTGACGGAGTAGCCTGAGTTTTGCTGTTCTTTACACAAAGTTTCCCAGCCCGCATAACAATGATCACAATGCCCACAAGCTGAATATAGCCATGGAATTCCAACTTTATCCCCCACTTTGAGATGTGAAATTCCTTCGCCAATTTCTATCACTTCACCAACACCTTCATGCCCAGGAATAAATGGAACAGTTGGTTTAATCGGCCAGTCACCATGCATGGCATGAAGATCGGTATGGCATACACCTGTTGCAATCACTTTGACCAGTACTTTACCAGCACTGACTTTTGGAATAGCGACCTCTTGGATTTCTAAGGGTTGATTAAATGCTGTGACAACAGCAGCTTTCATTGTGCTTCCCATGTTATTTTCCTTATTATTGAATTGATCAAGAATATTGACAGTTTTCAATTAACTTAACTTAATCATCATTCTCATTAATAACCTAAAGTATTTTGGGTAGGTATTTGGTAGGTATTTGGTAGGTATTTGGTAGGTTTTATGTGAATAATCTCAGATTAGCTCATTTTAAATCTTTTTTTAAATAAAAGAGACCTTTGCACGAAACAGCCCCTTTGCTCGAGGCATACCACCAAACCGAAAAAAAACAAAGAATGGCAATGAAATAAGCAAAACAATGGCTAAATCATGGATAAAATCTCCAAATGGTTGTTAAATTTGTGTCTATTGGCTGAGCTTACTAACCAACAGACACAATAACCCTAGGCGAGTCCGTATTT
>NZ_JARDAL010000128.1:0-1674 GCF_048957595.1 Acinetobacter sp. AS5
TCAGGGGTATATTTTAATTTTGTCATCGGGATAGTCTCTCAGAATATTGACTCTCCGACAAACCCGGTACGGTTCAGAATGGGCAAACTAAGGAATTAATATCCTTCAGAAACTCCAGCGCAATTCTCGCTACTTTCAGTAAGCGACTCTGGCTCAATCATGATAGTCTGACTCAATCAAATCGAGGTAAATCGATCCATCACAATTGGAGCAGAAATTATGCTTGAATACATTCTTGAATGATGCTGAAAAGTCTTTGAGTTTTAATTAATAAATAAGAGTATCCATGTCTACCCTCAACTTTACTTATTTTCAGATAGCAACCAATCGAGAGCACTCATTTTTACAATACCATTATAATTCGCTTCAGTCCCTATCGTGTCTAAGGTAAGCAAATACTTGGGATAAGAATCAGAAATTTTCTGTAATGGACGTAACTCTCGGCTGAGTGTCTCCTCATTGAGCGTTTCTAATGCCACCTGATAATAAGTTAAATTCTGTAAAGTATCGACAGCAACAAAATCAATTTCATATTCATCAACCCGCCCTACATAGACCGTATAACCTCGTCTGACAAGCTCAAGATAAATCACATTTTCTAAGATATGACCTTGATCAGCATTAGCATCAGGCAACATAATCCGGCGCAATCCGACATCAACTAAATAGTATTTTTCAGAGGATTGTAATAACTCACGCCCGCGTACTTTAAATTGTGCGGCACTATAAAATAACAAACTGTCCTGTAAGCCCTGAATATAGCGTTTTACTGTTTCAAATGAGATTTTAACCCCACTTGAAACAAAGGTATTTTTAATTTTATTGATGGAAATGGGTGAGCCTGTCACGCTTGCCAAATATCTTGCGACACGCTCGAGAGAGTTAATATCGGCCGTATTCAAACGGGGAATAACATCTTTAAACATTACACTGGCATAGACCGCTTGCAAGTAATCATAGGTTTCCTGCTGGCTGGTCATGGCAAGCGTATAGGGGAAACTACTGCGCGTGTACATGGCATACAAATCACGATTGGATAATTGTTGGATGATCGGATTATTTTCAATATGCCACTGTTTAAACTCTTGGAATGACAAGGGTAAAACATGTTGCTCGATATAGCGTCCTGTGAGTAACGTCGCAAGTTCTCCACTCAGAAAGAATGCATTTGAACCTGTAATATATAAATCGATATAATCCCGAACATATAAAGAGTCGACTACTTTTTCAAAATTGGTAACATGCTGTATTTCATCTAAAAAAACATAGTTTTTCTTGCTTTCATCAACTTTTGACAATACATAATCATGTAGTTTACGGTAATCGGTGAGTTCTTCAAATTCCATAAATTCAAAGTTGATGGCAATGATGTTTTCGGCTTGTACACCCTGTGCTTTTAGGTCTTGTTGAAACATCGCCAGCAAGGTGGATTTTCCAGAGCGACGTACACCCGAAAGTACTTTAATGACATCACGGTTTTGCCATGTATTCAGAAATTTTAAGTAGCTATCACGTCGAATATTAGTTTTTCTCATTGTTTGCACTTAAACTCTAAAGTTTTAATTAATTCTATCAAAGTTTAGATACCAAGTGGAAGTATATAGGACTTACGCATTGACGGATTCAAAAAAGTATTAAAATACTTTATAAAGTATCTGTGATCAGACGAATTAA
>NZ_JARDAL010000129.1:0-1430 GCF_048957595.1 Acinetobacter sp. AS5
TATGACAATTTTATATACTCCATAAACCCTTTAAATTAATTAGGTGGTTTATGTCGCACTTCAAGTTTTACTCTGCCTAGATTTTAAAGTGAAATGGGTGGCAGATTTTGGGTGTGATATACACCTTTTCCATCATTACCAATTTATTTAATTTCTTGTTTGGATGATTCTGGCGAAGAGCTCGTATATGTTGGAAAGACAAAGAATACGTCTCGATTTAATGGCGGACATTCTGCAGCCTTAAAACTCCATGCACCAGAATATAGTAATAAGCAAAAGAAAATATATAGAAGTACAGTTTGGTTTCATAATGATGAGGAATATATTTCTCTTGATTGGATTCAACCAGAAGCTTTGGCTCATGAACTTTTAGATAGTATTGAATCTCATCTTATATATCAATTTCAACCGAGTTTAAATATAGAAAAGAAGATAAAGCCAACAGCTAAATGGGAGTTTTATGTTCATATTCAGAATTTTTTAGAAGGGGGATTTTTAAATGACACCTTTATATGAAGAAATAAGGTCTGTTTGTAATATCTCGAGTTGAAGTATGCAGTAGCTAGCTTCTGTTGAGAATAGTCGCTCTAATCTATTATCATTGATTAGGTCATCTAACTTAGGAGACATTAATTATTCTTGAGCATTATTTTAATTTGAAAACCGCCATTAATGGCGGTTTTGTATCGTACCAGCTAAACAATCTTATAATCGTGATTTAGCTCACCGTTAAAATATTTCAAATTATTAGTTTTAAAACGTCGGTCTTCTTGAAAAGCCTTACTCTTTTATCTGTTTTTCCAAAATAGTAAGGTTTTATAAAACCTTGAGTTTGTAAGTTGGTAATATGTGAGTGACGCATATTTAGAATTGCACTTGCTTCAGCACCAGTAACATATTCCTGTTTTAGCTCTAAAACAGCTGTTAGTTCCTTCTTACTTACAAGTTTCCAATAAACTAGATTTTCAATGTTTAAGAAACCTGTTTCACACCAATATTTTTGCATCCAATTGATAGGGCAATTTAATTGATTTGTTGCATCTAGATAGGAAATATAATCCTCGCTATCGAGCTTCTTCTTAAGATTTAATAGCGAGCAAGCTTGGATTTGAACTGATAAAGGGTTTTTCTTATCTTTGTTAAGAATTCCTTTTTGAACAAGTACTGCAACTTTATTTGGGCTAATTTTTAAAAGTGTAGCTGCATCTCTTAGCGAGTAATAATTCAAACTGGTAGTTAAAGATCCTAGCGTATCTTTTCGCCTACCAGTACGTGTGGGATAGTGTTGAATTGAGTTTAAATCATTTGAATTAATATCTTGAACATCGTTTTTTAAAAAAATATTAATTGGGGTGTAAGCGTCCGCTGAGCCCCACTTTTTCTAACTCATTAATACCGCGATAGTGTCCACTAAAATTTAAGTGGACACC
>NZ_JARDAL010000130.1:0-1395 GCF_048957595.1 Acinetobacter sp. AS5
TAATGCCAGTCAGTTAAGAAATTGACTGGCATTTTCTTGGGTATTTCTGCGGTTTTCCTTTCACAACTCGTGGGCAACTTCTAACCCTTCTCTCAGGCAAAACATACCTCCTCGATTTCTCCAGTAAACTTTCTAGATGTTTAGGTAAATTCCCTGCGGAGTCTAAAGAATCAAATCTTAATATATTCAGGATGCTGATAGAGGCAATATGAAAGCTGATTCTCAAAGGACTGACTTTTGCACGTTGAGCCATATGTTTCATTTGTCTTCTTAGAATATTATAGGCAATGAAGACCCCCCATAATTCTTGATAAATTAAATCAGGTTGCTTGCTCCTCAAATGCTTACCTTCCTGTAAATCACTTTTGATTTCTCGGTAACACATTTCTATTTCCCAGCGCTGGGCATAAAGCTTCGCCAAGCCTATCAGTGGATATGCCTTTGAATCCATTAATGAAGTGATATAACGTCTAATTTTCCCTGCCTGCTCAACTTCAATCAAACGCGCTTCCCAATATTCTCCTAATGATGGATTTAGCTTCCTGGCTCTAGCTGAAAGAGGCATTTTGATTTGAAAGTCATGCGGGGAATTACGTTTAATGATCTCATAGCGTAAATTATCTTTTGCTCTCATTAACCAATGACTGGCTTCTACTCGTGTTTGCCAGTCAATCAAGAAATCAGCAGAGAAATAGGCTCGATCAAACAAGGTAATACTATGCGATGGAGGACATAATCGATTTGCCAGTGTAAGTTCACCCTGATCCATGCTACCTATTTGGGCATCAATGATTTCATGGGTGCTGGTATTTACCAGGCAGGTTGCTCTCACTTGTGGATAAGGGGCTGCAGCGGTTTTACCCTTAGATGAGCCAAAGTGTTCAAAATTCTCGTCTGTATAAGGCATAGACCAAACCACCCCGTCAACAGCACATACACTAAGGCCATGAAAGTTTGAGTATTGCTGTTGGGATTCTTCAAACCAGGCTTGGCTGAGTAGAGAAAACAAGGTATTCAAGGGCTCTCGTCCTAAACGTTGTCGTGCTTGCACTGCTGCACTGGGGACACAATATTCTGTTGTACCAAACACAAGTTTTAGTTGCTCTACGACATACCCGATCGGTTGATCTCGAAATAGGGCAAGCCCAATTACCAGCCATACCACATGTTCGGCAGGTAATTTTCTTCTCCTGATAGAAGCCTTACCTGTTTGATGTAGGCTTTCTTTAATCCAGTTTAAATCAATGAGTTCACTGAAATGGCTGAGTGAAGGCAAAGAATGTTGAAGGGTGCAATCTAAATTTTCAGATAAAGTCATAAAAAAAATGAGCGTATTGGCATACACTCATTTTTACTACATTTTTCTAATGTCTGCTTAACTGACTGGCATTACTC
>NZ_JARDAL010000131.1:0-1376 GCF_048957595.1 Acinetobacter sp. AS5
AGGCATAGGTATCTACACAATTCCTGAACTTTGCGTTAAATTGAAGAGCATGCTCTTCAATTTAACATCTCTGGCCTGGATCAGCGTCTTGTCAAGCGCTATAACAGCCTTGTAAAGCTCAATATGAACCCTCTTGCTTCACTTGCTCCGGCAATCAAAGACCTGGCTTCTGCCCAAAAGTCGAGTTTCGCAACCACACAAGCGGTCTGGCGATTCCTGAATAATGACAAAATCTCTTTTAGTCAGTTAAACCAGCCAATTGAACATCTTGCATGTGAACAGATCAAGGCATCACCGCATCAATATGCATTGATTGTTCATGACTGGTCTCAGCTACAGTATGTGAAACACCATCATAAAATTCAGCGCCTGCAAAGAACCCATCAATATGATTCAGGCTATGAATTGCAAAGCAGTCTGCTGGTTGATGCAGCCTCGGGACTACCTATTGCGCCACTGGCGCAGACACTATCAGATGCCTCAGGCTGCTATTCCACATTCAGTCAACACTCTGCTGGGCGCAAATCTCATCTAGATTCACTTACCGAACAAATCAAAGTGATTGAACAATATCCCATTGAGAAAACATGTGTTCATATCATTGATCGTGAAGGTGACTCCATTGCCCACCTAAGGGAAATGAGCAGCCAGGGTTTTAAATGGCTGATTCGGGCGAAAGAAGGCCATCGAATTGAGCATCAGGGCAAAACATGCAAAGTTGCAGAAGCCGCAGAACGAGTAGAAACGCAGCAGGTCCAGCCGATTGCCTATAAAGGAAACCGGCATATGTTGCATGTGGGAGAAACTGCTATCCGGATAACACGTGCAGCAAAACCGAAGAGAAATGACGATTCAGGCCAACGGGTTGCTCCCCAGCCAGGGAGTGCGATTGAAGCCAGATTAATTGTTGCCGTAGTGAAAGATGATCAGGATAAGACCGTCGCAAGATGGTCACTAATCAGCAATGTTCCATCAGAGATTACTACGGTAGAGATGACGACCTGGTATTACTGGCGCTGGACAATTGAATGCTATTTCAAGCTGCTCAAGCAGGCAGGTCATGATATTGAAGCATGGCTTCAGACCAGACCTGAAGCCATTTTAAGGCGGTTACTGATTAGCTGTATGGCTTGTGTTTTAACTTGGCGAATCCAGCGTTCTGAAGATGAACACCATCAGAAAATTCGTGTATTTCTCACCCGTCTTTCAGGTCGGCAGCAGAAAAGAGGTAGGTTGGAAAGTGCACCTGCCTTATTGGCAGGGCTTTCGATTTTACTGAACACTCTTCAACTGCTCTCGGAATATTCAATAGATGAACTCAATGAGATAGCCACAATGGCATTAGGTATCTCATAGATGTGTAGATACCTATGCCT
>NZ_JARDAL010000132.1:0-1259 GCF_048957595.1 Acinetobacter sp. AS5
TGAATCCTGGTCGTTAAAGTGTTTGTTTGCACTCATATTTTAACTGTTAGGACTCAGGTTTTTTTATTTAAAGCAAATTATGGGACAGCAGTGACTTTGATGCTTCTTTTTTATGTCTTAGAGTTGGATTTGGATATGATGTGATATCTCTAGCAAATAAATGCTAAAAACACAGGCTGTATCACTCCAGCTTTTGTCATAAGATTGTCATTTAGACGCGGCATAGTGCAGCTAATTTTTAATAAACAACCAAAAATGAGTAAAGGATATGGGTTTACGTATTGCGGCAACTGCAGCAGTGTTTCTGTTTAGCACATCAGTTTTTTCAGCAGTGACCGTCACAGTACCTGAAGAAATAAAAATTGTTGCCGTAAATGATCAGGAGGTGAACTCGGGTCTATTGCGTTCTAATCAGACTTATAGCTTGGATGCAGGTATAAATGCGATCAGCGTACGCTATAACGAATTTTTCCAGCATTCAGACAATTCACATGACATTTTAAAGTCAGGTGTGGTTACGGTAAAAACACCAAACCTTAAAGATGGTGAAACTTACCGTTTAGCACTTATTCAGGCGCCTAAAGATTTTGATGCAGCGCAAAAATATAAAGATCAGCCCATTATTGGCCTATATGATGCGAAAAATCAGCTCTTAGTCCAGCAGACGGGCGCTAAAGATTCAGCGAAACCATGGTTTGGAAATCGTGTGTTGACTAAAAAAATGGATCTGACAACTCAAACTGCGACACCAGTTAATCAACCTGCAGCTGTATATACTCAGTCAGCAGACCAGAATGATCAGCAGCTGATTCAATTATGGCAGAAGGCTTCTAAAGCTGAGCGTCAAAAATTTATGACTTGGCTCGCTGAGCAGGCAAATTAAAATATTTTGATGAAGAATCAAAAAGATCACCATTAAGGTGATCTTTTTTTTATGAGATGAGGGCTAGAAAATTAACATTTGCTTAAACTTTTCATTCGGAATTAGCTAGAAAAATGCAAAAAAAGTGTTAAAAATAGCCTTTCAGATTAAAAAATAAACGCATGATTGGTTTTTTTGAATTTTTTTAAGAAAAGCCCTTGCGCTCGTTTTGAAACTGTATAGAATACGCAGCACACCAACGCAATGCATGGAACGAAACGTTAAGTGATTGGGTTGGAGCTTAAAACTGACGAGGTTTTAAGAAGATCATTAAGAGATTATGAAGAACAACTTGTGTGGATTTTTACTGGTTGATTGATCGAAATTATTTTCATTG
>NZ_JARDAL010000133.1:0-1253 GCF_048957595.1 Acinetobacter sp. AS5
CATTGCTGTCCCACAATTTTTCACAAGAGGAAGCTCATTTGAGCTTCCTCTTGTTTTATGGGTATTTTATCGGGTGAAAATAAAGCTTTTAAAGTTCTTCTTTCAAACAAATTCACTTGAATTATTCTGAGTAAACGTTGAACTGTCCAACCTGTTTTCCCTAAATGTTGAGCGAAACTCACCAATAAATAGGCGATCATCGCAATCCAGATTTGTGTCTGAATTGCGTTCCTGCTGCGGCCTAGAAACGCTTTTAATTTGAGATTCTGCTTAATCGCCTTAAAGAACAGCTCAACTTTCCAACGATCTTTATAAATCGCCGCAATGGTGGAAGCGGCTAAATGAAAGTTATTGCTGAGAAAGCTAAAGTGCTTGCCACTTTGCTGATCTCTATATTCAATTCTTCTTAACACTGGGGCTTTTCTTTTTAGGGCATGTGCGCTATTCAGCTGAATGGTTTCATCTTTTAGAATACCTTTGGATTCAAGCACTGGATGTTGCTGGATCACCTGATACACAGATTTAGGCCTAAAACGTGTGACAAATCCAATGTTTTGAGCAGTCAGATTTGCATACCATTGGTAATCGACATAGCCTTTATCAAAAACTACAATGCTGCCAGTAGGAAACTGGAATTTGCGGCCTTGTACCATGTCATTTTCTTTGCCATTTTCAACTGCAACAAACTCAGGAATATCATTGCTGTGATTCAATCCTATGCTGAGTTTCATGCTGGCTTTTGAGTCGTGAACTTTGGCCCATTCACATAAGGAAAGCGACAGGTCAATATGACTGGCATCCAAGGAATACAAGGGATTCTTAAAGCGAAATTTATGAGCTACTTTTGAGTGTTCATAGTATTTAAGCAACTTGTAAAATAGCTGTTGATACAAGGCAGCAGGCTGCTGCTCATTGATTCGTGCCAGCGTGCTTCGGGGAATAGACTTTGCTCCGAGATGACTTAGCTTTTCCTGTTGGCACTCCAAATTGGATTGAATATCTCTCAGACTTTGTCTACAAGAGAATTGAGACATCAATATGGCAATAAACTGATCCCACCGGGAAGCCGCTCTAAATTTCTGTCCAACATGGTGTACTTTAGCAAGTTGTTCAAAATCCTGTCGCACAACAGGTTTAATTAGCTCATGAAATACGGTATTCTGATGTGACAAAACCTGAATCCTGGTCGTTAAAGTGTTTGTTTGCACTCATATTTTAACTGTTAGGACTCAGGTTTTTTTATTTAAAGCAAA
>NZ_JARDAL010000134.1:0-1238 GCF_048957595.1 Acinetobacter sp. AS5
ACTTTCATGCGATGGCCACGTTTATTACAGAACAGGTAAGCACAATGCGGTTTGATGTAGCCAAAGGCTCTCACCACCTGGGCCATGGTCGTATCCATACCTGCACGCATGTCCATGGGCTGAGTAGACAACCAGATTTCATCAATGCGGATCATGTTGCAAGTGCCTTGAGTAATTCTGCCAAGGCAGGTATTTCTGATGTCTGCCATTTTAGCTGAATATCATTATTCGTATGAGGCACGGTGATACACAACGTGATCCTCTCATCAATAGGTTGGCTGATTGCAGCAGTGTAAGGCAAAGCAATAAATGCTGGATTCACATGAGTAGGATCTTGCACGGCACCATCATGATGGCTGAAGATCCTGATCCAACGACTGACAAGGTTGGCATTAATACTATGTTGCAGTGCGACCGAAGCGATCGAGGTATTAGGATTTTTACAGGCATTGACAATACTGAGTTTGAATTCTTTGCTGTATGTTCTGCGTTTTTTAGCAACAGGAGGTGTTGCTGAATATATATCCATGTTCATGGATTAAGTCCCCACTTGTTTTTAGGTGGGAACTAAATTAAGGCTTATAGGATCGCTTGGTAAGGCTGTGTTAGCCGGATGCTTACGTAGCGAGTCTATTTTGGCTGTGATCAAACGTTCAGGCTATACGGGACGAATGACCACACATGGTTTTAGATCTCTATTCAGTACTGTCGTAAATGAATCGAATCTGTTTAATCCAGATGCCATTGAGCGCCAGCTTGCTCATGTGCCGCAAAATAGAATTCGCTCGGCCTATAACCGAGCGCAATATTGGGATGAAAGGGTAAGGTTGATGGAGTGGTACGGGGAGCAGGTGAGGGAATGGATGGCTCAGTAAAGAGCCCTCCCTTCATCATCACACATTTCAAGTAAATACGATTCATTAATTAATTCTTCAAGTATTTCGCTCTCACTCTTGTTTTTAAAGAGCGCAAGTTTTTTTAGATTTCTTTTCGCTTGTTTTGTGAGAGGTAAGTGGTGTTTTGTCTTGGTTTTTCCCGCATCTCTAAATTTTTGCATACTCCATGATTTTGACATTCTTTGAAGTAATGGTTTTTTTTCTTTTGCTTCAAGGAATAGGCAGTCTAAAGAGGAGGTAATAATAATAGATGGTTGATCCCTTAGTAAGCGTCCGCTGAGCCCCACTTTTTCTAACTCATTAATACCGCGATAGTGTCCACTAAAATTTAAGTGGACACCT
>NZ_JARDAL010000135.1:0-1206 GCF_048957595.1 Acinetobacter sp. AS5
CACTGCTGTCCCATAGTTTGATTTAAATAAAAAACCTGAGTCCAAATCGTTAAAATATGAGTGCAAACAAACACTTTAACGACCAGGATTCAGGTTTTGTCACATCAGAATACCGTATTTCATCAGCTTATTAAACCCGTCGTGCGACAGGATTTTGAGCAACTTGCTAAAGTACACCATGTTGGACAGAAATTTAGAGCGGCTTCAAGATGGGATCAGTTTATTGCCATCTTGATGTCTCAACTTTCCTGCAGGCAAAGTCTGAGAGATATTCAATCCAATCTGGAGTGCCAACAGGACAAACTGAGTCATTTCGGAGCAAAGTCTATTCCCCGAAGTACACTGGCACGAATCAATGAGCAGCAGCCTGCTGCCTTGTATCAACAGCTCTTTTACAAGTTGCTTAAATACTATGAACACTCAAAAGTAGCCCATAAATTTCGCTTTAAGAATCCATTATATTCCCTGGATGCCAGTCATATTGACCTGTCGCTTTCCTTATGTGAATGGGCCAAAGTTCACGACTCAAAAGCCAGCATGAAACTCAGCATAGGATTGAATCACAGCAATGATATTCCTGAGTTTATTGCAGTTGAAAATGGTAAAGAAAATGACATGTTACAAGGCCGAAAATTCCAGTTTCCCGCTGGCAGCATTGTGGTCTTTGATAAAGGCTATGTCGATTATCAATGGTATGCGAATCTAAGCGCTCAAAACGTTAGCTTTGTGACACGTTTTAGACCTAAATCGGTGTATCAGGTGATCCAGCAACATCCAGTGCTTGAATCCAAAGGCATTCTAAAAGATGAAACCATTCAGCTAAATAGCGCACATGCCCTAAAAAGAAAAGCCCCCGTATTAAGAAGAATTGAATATAGAGATCAGCAAAGTGGCAAGCACTTTAGCTTTCTCAGCAATAACTTTCATCTAGCTGCCTCTACCATTGCAGCGATTTACAAAGACCGCTGGAAAGTTGAATTGTTCTTTAAAGCGATTAAACAGAACCTGAAATTAAAAGCCTTTTTAGGCCGAAGCAAGAACGCCATTCAGACGCAAATCTGGATTGCGATGATCGCCTATTTACTGGTAAGTTTCGCTCAACATTTAGGGAAAAAAGGCTGGACAGTTCAGCGCTTACTCAGAATAATTCAAGTGAATTTATTTGAAATAAAAACCTTAAAAGCGTTATTTTCACCCGATAAAGTC
>NZ_JARDAL010000136.1:0-1205 GCF_048957595.1 Acinetobacter sp. AS5
GTTGTGCTCTACCAGGAAATTTTAGGGTTGGGATATCCAGGAAAGATCAGGATCTTGAGGGAATATCTTGCAACATTAAAACCAGTTGCTCAACCGGAACCGATCATTCGTTTTGAAACCCAACCTGGCCAACAAATGCAAGTGGATTTCACCACGATTCGACGCAACAACACGACTTTGAAAGCCTTTGTCGCAACATTAGGGTATTCCAGAGCGACTTTCGTGAAATTTTATGATCATGAACGTACGGATGCATGGATCGATGGTCTAGAAAATGCATTTCAGTTTTTTGCAGGAGTACCTCAAGAAATCCTGTTTGATAACGCTAAAACGATCATGATTGAACGGGATGCCTATCAGGAGGGGCAGCATAAATGGAATCCCAAACTGCTCGACTGCGCCAAGAAATACAGCTTTCGTCCTCGCGTATGTAAGCCCTACCGTGCACAGACCAAAGGCAAAGTTGAACGCTTTAATGGATACCTCAAATCAAGCTTTATTGTGCCATTGAAAGCAAGCCTGAAGACTTCGGGTTTACTGTTAGATGTTGATGTCGCCAATGCCCACATTGGCCGGTGGCTGCATGAAACCGCCAATCAGCGGATTCATGCCACCACGCAAGAAAAACCGGCTGTTCGACTGCAACAGGAGCAGCAAAAATTTACGCCATTACCGCAATCAGATACAGGTTCCAGCACTGTACCTGTTGCAGCAGCACAGCATGTCATGCCCTACGAGAGTTTGCAGCATCCCTTATCGGTATATGACCAGTTGCTGGGAGTTTCCTGATGAATCTGCAATACGACCGTATAGAGCAGCTTTGTCAAAAGCTCAATCTGCCTGCCATCGCATCACAATGGTCACATCATGCACAACAAACATTAGGTCAGGATGGAAGTTATGCCGACTTTGTTGAAGCGATCTTGACGCATGAATATGCTGCCAGGCAACAGCGCAGTCAGCAGGTACTGATGAAACTCTCAGGCCTGCCTCAAGTCAAAACCCTGGAAGACTATGATTTTAATTATGCCCTAGGGGCCCCTAAATCACAGGTGATTGAACTGTTCAATCTGAGCTTTATTGCTAGAGCAGAAAATGTGGTGTTTCTGGGGGCTAGCGGAGTAGGAAAAACGCACTTATCTATGGCATTAGGCTATAAGGCCATCATGAACAACATTAAGATCAAGTTCATTACCGCAGCGGAT
>NZ_JARDAL010000137.1:0-1118 GCF_048957595.1 Acinetobacter sp. AS5
AACTCCGTATTTGTTGTAGAGCATGATTTAGAGCTCATGCGTCGTGCTCAATGGTTAGTGGATGTTGGACCAGATGCAGGAGAGCAAGGTGGTAATATTTTATATAGTGGAGTACCTCAGGGTTTAAGTGAGATTTCAGCTTCACGTACTGCAAGTTATTTATTTAATAAAATCCCAGTTACTCAAAGTTATGGACGTACACCCTCTGGTTGGCTTGAACTTAACAATATTTACCGACATAACCTGCATAATATTGATGCTCGTATACCTCTTGGTGTACTTACAGCAGTTACAGGTATTTCAGGTTCAGGTAAATCTAGTCTCGTTTCTCAAGCTTTACCCGAGTTAGTACTTTCATATTTAGGCAATGAATCTGAAACTGAAAACAATAATGAAAATAATCCGTTAAATGAAGGAATGTTGGTTACCGAGGTTACACAGGGTTCTCTGGCTGGTGATGTAGAGGCTATACAGCGTCTGGTACAGGTTGATCAAAAACCAATTGGCCGTACTCCACGTTCTAATCTGGCAACTTATACGGGTTTATTTGATCATGTTAGAAAGTTATTTGCTGGGACTCCTGAAGCTCGCCAAGCTCATTATGATGCTGGACGTTTTTCGTTTAATGTGGCTAAAGGGCGATGTGAAACTTGTGAAGGTGAAGGCTTTGTCAGTGTAGAATTATTGTTTATGCCAAGTGTATATGCCCCTTGTCCGACATGTCATGGTGCTCGATATAATGATGACACTCTGAAAATTCGCTGGAATGGACGTAATATTGCTGAAGTATTAGGAATGACCGTCAATGAAGCACGTGATTTTTTTGATGGAGAGGTTTCGATTGCTCGTTCACTACAATTATTAAAGGAAATTGGCCTTGGTTATTTACGTTTAGGGCAACCAGCGACTGAACTATCTGGTGGAGAAGCGCAACGTATTAAATTGGCGACCGAGCTGCAACGCAATCAGCGTGGAAATACACTGTACATACTTGATGAGCCAACTACAGGTTTGCATCCATCAGATGTAGATCGATTGTTAGTTCAATTGCAGCGATTAGTCGATGCGGGTAATACCGTGGTTATGATTGAGCATGATATGCGTGCCGTTGCACAAGC
>NZ_JARDAL010000138.1:0-1104 GCF_048957595.1 Acinetobacter sp. AS5
CATGGCTAAGGCTAAGTTTGAACGTAATAAGCCACACGTTAACGTGGGCACAATTGGTCACGTTGACCATGGTAAAACAACTTTAACAGCTGCAATTGCAACTGTATGTGCGAAGAAATTCGGTGGCGAAGCGAAAGACTACGCTGCAATCGACTCTGCACCAGAAGAAAAAGCACGTGGTATTACAATTAATACTTCACACGTAGAATACGATTCTCCAACTCGTCACTACGCTCACGTAGATTGCCCGGGCCACGCCGATTATGTTAAAAACATGATTACTGGTGCTGCTCAGATGGATGGCGCGATCCTTGTATGTGCTGCGACTGATGGTCCTATGCCACAGACTCGTGAACACATCCTGCTTTCTCGTCAGGTAGGTGTACCTTACATCGTTGTATTCTTGAACAAATGCGACCTTGTAGACGACGAAGAGCTTCTTGAACTAGTTGAAATGGAAGTTCGTGAACTTCTTTCTACTTACGACTTCCCGGGTGATGACACTCCAGTGATCCGTGGTTCTGCTCTTCTTGCGCTTAACGGTGATGACAGCCAATACGGCGAGCCAGCTGTAGTTGCGCTTGTTGAAGCACTTGACTCTTACATTCCAGAGCCAGAGCGTGCAATTGACCTTCCATTCCTTATGCCAATTGAAGACGTATTCTCAATCTCTGGTCGTGGTACAGTAGTAACTGGCCGTGTAGAGACTGGTATCGTTAAAGTAGGTGAGTCTGTAGAAATCGTTGGTATCCGTGATACTCAAACTACTACAGTAACTGGCGTAGAAATGTTCCGTAAACTTCTTGACGAAGGTCGTGCGGGCGAGAACTGTGGTGTTCTTCTTCGTGGTACTAAGCGTGAAGACGTACAACGTGGTCAAGTATTGACTAAACCAGGTGCGATCAAGCCACACACTAAATTCGATGCAGAAGTATACGTACTTTCTAAAGAAGAGGGTGGTCGTCACACTCCATTCCTTAACGGTTACCGTCCACAGTTCTACTTCCGTACTACGGACGTAACTGGTGCGATCGCGCTTAAAGAAGGCGTGGAAATGGTTATGCCTGGTGACAACGTTGAGATGTCAGTAGAGCTAATCCACCC
>NZ_JARDAL010000139.1:0-1074 GCF_048957595.1 Acinetobacter sp. AS5
GGCGGATTCAAGCGGCAAGTGCAACAGTATAAAAACCAGCCATAACTTCACTAGGCGTATACCAACCTAGTGTTTTTCTAGGACGATGGTTGAGTGCAAATTCTATCTGCTCTATTTGTTCGTTTGACACGTCATCAAACGATGATGATTTTGGCAGATATTGCCGGATTAAACCATTCGTATTTTCATTCCTTGCTCGTTGAATAGACTTGTAAGGATCAGCAAAATACGTATCTATGCCGGCATCAGTGATTCTTTTGTGTTCGGCAAATTCCTTACCATTATCAAAAGTAACACTATAAGCATGGCTCATCCGTAAACGATCTAATGCACAAGTAATCGTTTGAGAGGATGCTCTCGTTGGCCCTAAATGAACAATATGTACGTACAGGCTCTTTCGATCAACGAGAGTTAATAAAGCACCTTTATGATGTTTACCAATTACAGTGTCACCTTCGAAATCTCCTAAACGTTGTCGTTGATCAATGACCTGGTCTCGGCAATGAATACTTGTTTTATCAATGATTTGCCCCCTACGATCCGTGTTTTTGTAACCTCGTTTTCGATATTTCTTCTGATGCCTTAAATGTAGGTGGAGTTTACCGCCTTTTGATTTATCTTCATAAATGTACTGGTAAATCCACTCATGTGAAGGTACATCCAGCCAACCGCGTTGTGTTAAAGCGCCTAAAATTTGTTCTGGTGACCAGTCCAAGCCAATCAAGTAATCAATATAAGCGAAGGCAAATGCTGTCATGGGTGATGAAGGACGGTACCGTCTTTGACTTGCAAATTTCGCTGCCTGTTGAGCTCTATATCCACGTTGCCCAGTATTTCTTTTTAATTCACGGTAGATGGTTGATCGTGAACGCCCTAACTCCCGAGCAAGGCTAGCGATTGAACTTTTACTTTTCAAAGTAGCATAAATTTCGTATCTTTCATCTTGAGAAAGTTGGGTGTATTTCTTCATTGTGTGCTTTCCAATTGCGAGTTGAAAAAGTCCAATGATTCTACGAATACACCTAACTTTTTCAACTAACTACAAATGTGTCGCACTTGAGATTTGAATCTGCG
>NZ_JARDAL010000140.1:0-1072 GCF_048957595.1 Acinetobacter sp. AS5
GTCCATGGTGATAAAAACCATCATAAACCAGACATTTTTATTGGTGAGAATATAGACACTTTAAATGGGTTCTAACAATAGTATTTCGTATAATGTATATTATGTTAAATCATGAGTACCTAACATTTACTTCATATTTATACTTCTTCTACCTAATATCAATAACTTATAGAAATAAAATTCCTAATCAAAAATATGATATGTTGACCTAAATTTTAGTTCATGAAGTTCACTATGTTTGAAGTCAAAAGTATCCAGTTAGAACAAAAGATATCTAATGAGAATGAAATCAAATTATTATTTAATACTGAGTCGACATTCCCATGCTTATTCCCATTATTGTTTAGCTTGAGAGTGATACGGTTTCAAAGCTTATCTACGCAATATTCTGATTTGATGGCACTAAAAGACTGGTATATATTTTGGTATAAAAAATACTCTATTTCCTTCTGCGAATTTTTCTATTCTTCAAATTATAATTTTGAACTTACTTATGAAGAAATTGATAATTTTATCATTTACCTCGAAAATAATAATGACTTAAGCGATGTCACATACTTAGGAGGAAATCGTAAAGTAAGTTATATAAATATTAGCAACAAAATCCGCTCTTTTTTGAAATTTTATACTTTTCTTATGGATGACTATCTGACTGTAAGGAAACACCCTCATCTAGATAGAAAAGAAATAGAAAAAATTAAATCAAATATTCAAAAACATATCCAGATTAAGAAAAAGATTATTAAGAAATCCACTAAAACCATACATGGTGAAAAAAAGTATCTGTTTAAAAGTATGACAAATGAAATGGTTAAAGTTCTTTATGAAACTATATCACCTAGCAGTTCTAACAATACTAATGCTTTTAATCCATTTAAAAATAGACCAACTCAATTTAGGAATTTCCTAATCATTCACTTAATGCTCAATTATGGACTTCGAGTTGGTGAGCTGATGTTGTTGACCGTAAATTCGATTAAAAAGTCTGTATTGAATAGACTTCCTTCATAAATCATTTTTCAATCAATTTAATTGTTTATCTTTCACCCAATCTAAATTGTATATGCCAGCA
>NZ_JARDAL010000141.1:0-1022 GCF_048957595.1 Acinetobacter sp. AS5
GGTGCTTGTCCTACCTGTCATGGTTTAGGTCACATTTATGAAGTTACAGAATCGACAATGGTTCCTGACCCAACACTCAGTATTCGTGAGAGAGCTATCGCATCATGGCCACCTGCTTGGCACGGGCAAAACTTACGCGATATCCTAGTAACCCTAGGGTATGATGTTGATCGACCATGGAAAGATTTACCGCAATCGGATAGAGACTGGATTTTATTTACTGAAGAAACCCCAACAGTTCCTGTCTATGCTGGTTTAAGCCCCGCTGAGACTCAATCTGCACTTAAACGTAAACTAGAACCCAGCTATATGGGCACTTTCACTGGTGCTCGTCGCTATGTCCTTCATACTTTTGCTAATACCCAAAGTACGTTGATGAAAAAACGTGTTTCACGTTTTATGGAAGGAAAAATATGCCCTTCCTGTCATGGTAAACGCCTTAAACCAGAAGCCTTATCTATTACCTTTGCTGGAGTAGATATTGGTGAGTTTATGCAACTTTCTTTGGATAAGTTAACTTGCCTGCTTGAGCCCATTGTTCTTGGCAATTTCGACGCTCATGATGCTGGAGAAAAGACTAATAATAAAGTAACCCAACTTGATAGATCTGAACGAGCAACAACAGGTAGAGCAGTGCATTCTGTATCTCCAGATGTAAGACGTACGTCAGCACTTTCAGATGAAAAGAAAATTGCTGCGCAGCGTTTAGCAAATGGTGTGGTGGGGCGTTTAAATCAATTACGCCAGTTAGGTCTTGGTTATCTAACATTAGATAGAGCCACACCGACTCTTTCAGCGGGAGAGTTACAACGTTTGCGTTTAGCAACACAATTAAGTTCTATGCTATTTGGTGTAGTTTATGTACTGGATGAACCGTCTGCTGGATTACATCCTTCAGATAGTCAGTCATTATATGATTCTCTCGATAAATTAAGAGACGCTGGAAACTCCGTATTTGTTGTAGAGCATGATTTAGAGCTCATGCGTCGTGCTCAATGGTTAGTGGATGTTGGACCAGATGC
>NZ_JARDAL010000142.1:0-1022 GCF_048957595.1 Acinetobacter sp. AS5
GGTGCTTGTCCTACCTGTCATGGTTTAGGTCACATTTATGAAGTTACAGAATCGACAATGGTTCCTGACCCAACACTGAGTATTCGTGAGAGAGCTATCGCATCTTGGCCACCTGCTTGGCACGGGCAAAACTTACGCGATATCCTAGTAACCCTAGGATATGATGTTGATCGACCATGGAAAGATTTACCGCAATCGGATCGAGATTGGATTTTATTTACTGAAGAAACCCCAACAGTTCCTGTCTATGCCGGTTTAAGTCCCACTGAGACTCAGTCCGCACTTAAACGTAAATTAGAACCTAGCTATATGGGTACTTTCACTGGTGCTCGTCGCTATGTCCTTCATACTTTTGCTAATACCCAAAGCACGTTGATGAAAAAACGTGTTTCACGTTTTATGGAAGGAAAATTATGCCCTTCCTGTCATGGTAAACGCCTTAAACCAGAAGCCTTATCTATTACCTTTGCAGGAGTAGATATTGGTGAGTTTATGCAACTTTCTTTGGATAAGTTAACTTGCCTGCTTGAACCCATTGTTCTTGGCGATTTCGACGCTCATGATGCTGGCGAAAAGACTAATAATAAAGTAACTCAACTTGATAGATCTGAACGAGCAACAACAGGTAGAGCAGTGCATTCTGTATCTCCAGATGTAAGACGTACTTCAGCACTTTCAGATGAAAAGAAAATTGCTGCCCAGCGTTTAGCAAGTGGTGTGGTAGGGCGTTTAAATCAATTACGCCAGTTAGGCCTTGGTTATCTAACATTAGATAGAGCCACACCGACTCTTTCAGCTGGAGAGTTACAACGTTTGCGTTTAGCAACACAATTAAGTTCTATGCTATTTGGTGTAGTTTACGTACTGGATGAGCCGTCTGCTGGATTACATCCTTCAGATAGTCAGTCATTATATGATTCCCTCGATAAATTAAGAGATGCTGGGAACTCCGTATTTGTTGTAGAGCATGATTTAGAGCTCATGCGTCGTGCTCAATGGTTAGTGGATGTTGGACCAGATGC
>NZ_JARDAL010000143.1:0-997 GCF_048957595.1 Acinetobacter sp. AS5
CATTGGCCAGTGAACATACTGAAGAAAGCAAATATCGCTTAGACCAGTACAACTACTCAATTTATGTGATGGATGAAATCATTAATCAATATTAATGGCTGTAATCTAATGGTGAGAAATATGAGTCAGCAAAAACAAATTAAGCAAAAAGTGAAGCTTTTAAATATATCCCCTCTATCCGCTTTTTTTGGATTTTAATGTCTGAACTCTCAGTCGTTTATGCGTTTTATTCGCCCTTATATGATGAATTATCGGGTGCCAACCTGATCATCATTCTTCATGCAATCTCTATTAACATCGCCGTGTTATATATCTGCTATACGCGGTATCAAATGTATAAAGAGCTACAAAACTATTGAAAGGTTTATAAAATGAACACAACTCTACCTATTCTTATTCATAGCGTTATTGGTGGTATTGGTGAACATCCAGATGCTAAAAAACGAAGCTTAGGATACGGCGCTATCATGCTGTATATACCGATTGAACATATGGTCGGTTCAGGTGTACTTAAGCTGATGATTGATGTGAATACACTGTCGATCTATGCGTCTGAAAATCCTAATTACCTAAAACAACCACATACCATCAATGAAGCTTCTCACTTGTGGAATGCATTGCGCTTTGACAGTGCTTCTAAAGCCAGTCGGAAGGTCATTCATGATAATGGGTATGTTGAGTGTTTGTTTTCCATTCCTATGAAGGTTCTTGAGCCATTTATGGGTGCTGAATTGATTCAAAACGAATTAGGACTTCCATACATGGCCATCGATCAAAGTGACAAGTCGAAATGCATGCCGATTTGGTATGATGTCAGTAAATCGACCAATCAATTTATTGATGGCAACTACAACGATTATCCTGGTGTGCAGCCAACTTAAATTTTTAAGAAAAGTTTTTAGCTTTGATGATTTGTTAATTATTTATATCGACCACATTGGCGATGATGAAGAGAACAGACTCAATATGGCCCGTTTAATGGGCCACATTTATTTTT
>NZ_JARDAL010000144.1:0-977 GCF_048957595.1 Acinetobacter sp. AS5
TTTGTAATATTCGCCTCGAGCGCAGCGTTTCGTACATCAGCTAGGTTTAACCAATGGCGGTGCTCAGCTTTAGTTTTTTCAATTTTGTGTGGTGTTCTTGGGTATTCCCAACTCCAGTAATGCTTTTTATAAATCTCCTTATCTTTCACAAGATACGCCTGTATAGATTGACTATCCTCATTAGTTGCATAGCCAACGCCAAAGTAAATATCTAAACCTTGCTTTAGTGCAGTTTGATAATCGGCTTCAAATTGAATAACAAGGGATTCAATCCTAGCTTCATGAGAAAAGATACTAGATAGTTTTAACATCACACGGCTCCAAGTTTAAGGCAATATGCCTCGAGATAAAACCATTATAACGGTCAAAATCCACTAAATTAGTTTATTTAAAAAAAATTTCATTAAAGTTAAACCCTTGAAGATTAAAACATACGGCGAAAAACTTAGGTTTTTTATTCAATATTAATCAGACTTACTCAAATTTAGTCTAGATGAACTGGTATTTTTAAAATTAAGGCTGCTTCGCGTTCCCATTTGTGAACAGATTCTCATTTTTGAGAATGAATTATATTTCATTTTTTGACTGACACTGGAACAATTAGCCATAGACGAGTAGGGGGTGGGTAAAGCCATATACCACATTTAAGAAATAACGCCGTAGTGGTGTTAATTCATTGTTAATTGAATATGGTTTGAATTAAGGCTTGATGGAAATGCATTAGTAGAATTATGGGTGCTGAATTATCAAAATTAAGTTTTGGATTATTTTAATCAATTAAAAAAACATCGTTTGCGTTTATAAAGCCAGCAGTTGATCAATTAGCTGATCAACGCAAGGGTATTAACCTTTTTTATGGTTTAAATACTTTTGAGTACGTTCTAATAATTTCGGGATGGTTTTTTCTGCTTCTTCTTGGGTGAGATGCAAACCATAAAATTTATTAGTTGTTCCGTAGCTTTCATTAAGTACTGAAT
>NZ_JARDAL010000145.1:0-950 GCF_048957595.1 Acinetobacter sp. AS5
TAGACTTCCTTCATAAATCATTTTTCAATCAATTTAATTGTTTATCTTTCACCCAATCTAAATTGTATATGCCAGCAAGTAAATTAAACCGCAGGTTTAATCTTTTACGACGATTTCTATATACACAAGATAAAATCTTAAAACATTTCATCCTTCCAAATACATGCTCTACTTGAATTCGTCTACGACCAATCTCTGTATTTAACTTTTTTAATTCAGAATCTAATTTTTCAGTTTTCTTTGCTTTAGATGGCATGAGGCATCCAAAACCCAATTTTTTTATCCCTAAATACCCCTTATCAACGATAAAAAAGGGCTTAAATTTTAATTTCCTCATACTTTTTTTAAATATTTTAAAATCATGCATGCTTCCATGACTTCCACATACACTCAGTATTTCACCTGTTGTATAGTGCATAGATAGCTGAAATTTAAAGGTATGTCGCTTTTTTTTACCGCTATACCATTTCTTCTGTTTTTTTTGGACGTTGAACTAATATTTCAGTTGCATCAATCACAACAACTTCCCAATCCACTTCATCTCGATTAGGAAGTTGTTTTGGCAAGTTAAATTTTCCAGAACGGATTAAGGTATCTTCAATAACACGTGTGATACGAATTGCACTCGTTTCAGATACACCGTAACTCATACCAAGATGGAAAAATGTTCGATATTCTCTCCAATATTCTATACATAAGAGCAAACGATCTTCCAACGGTAATTTATGCGGTCGTCCTTTACCAATATGACGAGGTAAATGCTTATTTAGCTCGACCAACATGAGGTTAAATGTAGCCCAACTAACACCTGTAAGCCTACGAAACTTAACGTTTGATAATTTTTGAATATCTTTGAATTTCATCCAAGGATTATCTCTTGAATTAAATAATTTTGCTGATTAATTTAAGATCAAATAAATTGTACGTTTTTTGATTTATGACGGAAGTCT
>NZ_JARDAL010000146.1:0-944 GCF_048957595.1 Acinetobacter sp. AS5
ACGTAGGCCATCAAGGCTGAAAAAATATGATTCAAAATCAGTTTAGATCGTCTTACTTGAAACTTTTCAATATGACAAACCTGTTTAATCACTCGGTGATATTGTTCTATTTTCCAATGACTTGAATGTAATTCATGAAAACCCTCAAAGGACAATAAATCATCTTCATCTTGATGCACAATATAAAACCTCTGCTGTTCTTTTAACTGAGTCTTAAATAATTGTACAAAGCCAAAATCTTTGAGCCAGACCACTTGACCCTGATGGAAATCTGGCAATAAACGCAGTTGAAACCATTGTCCTTTTTCTGGGGAAACCTTACGGTTACAGTCGATACCAAACATAAATCGAATACCATATTTTCTTATGGTTTTTAGATTTCCAGTCGATGAATACCAACTATCACCTGTAATAAATTGAATCTTTGCACCCCAACTGAGTACTTCACTTAACATATCCATAAAGTAATCATTCTTGGTTTTACTTTCAGATTTGTCATAAATTCGGAAATTAATTGGAATATTTTGACCATTTTGATCTGTCGCATACAAGGTAATGAGATTAATACCCTTGACGGATCGGTGGTGTTTGCCTGACCAAAAATAGCTAACCAAGTCCATATGTTGACTATATGGTTTATCTAAAACAGTATCATCAATACTGACTATAAGTTTATTATTATCAATATGTTGAATTGCTTCTTGATATAGGTCGTGAGGTGTGTAGTCTTCACGCTCTAGAAAGCGATTTACACTATCATGCGAGATATTATAAGTCTCGGCAAGTTGTGTGCAGCTAATAGAGTTCGGTTCTGTCATGAGAAAGCCCATATAAATGGGTAGAGTACAAGTTGCTGTAGAAGCATTTTTAATTCGTCTGATCACAGATACTTTATAAAGTATTTTAATACTTTTTTGAATCCGTCAATGCGTAAGTCCTATATA
>NZ_JARDAL010000147.1:0-923 GCF_048957595.1 Acinetobacter sp. AS5
TAATAGATCTCTTTCATAAATCAAAAAACGATCTTCTTTTTGGTTAATATTTGCACTCCGGATTTCTTAGCATTCGTGCATAATCTGCGGATGAAATACATCGATTCAAACAAGCTTTCTGATCCTCAGTTCAAGCGATATACAGGCATCTCATGGTCAACTTTCTATTTGATGGTTGAGCAATTGCAGAAGCATGTCTCTGCCAAAGGCAGACCGCCCAAGTTAAGCCTGGAGGATCAGGTTCTGCTCTGTCTGAGCTATTGGCGGGAATACCGAACCTTATTTCACGTTGCGACGAGTTACGGGGTTTCAGAGCCCACAGCGTCAAGAATTGTCCGTCATGTTGAAGACTGCCTGATTCGGTCCAATCTGTTTAATTTACCCAAAGATTTACCCGAGGGCGAAGGCATCGACTGGAATGTTGTGATCGTGGATGCCACGGAAATTCCAATCCAAAGGCCTAAAAAAACAGAAGAAAAGCTATAGCGGCAAGAAAAAGACCCATACCTTTAAAGTACAGGCCATGATTCACTACAAAACTCAGCAAATTCTGAGTTTATGTACCAGTCGCGGTGCAGTGCATGATTTCGAGTTGTTCAAACGCAATTTAAACCAGATTCCTTTTGGGGCTTTTATCCTTGCAGATAAAGGCTATCAGGGGATTTATGTGTTGTATCCGAATAGCCTGTTGCCATTAAAAGCCAAAAGACACTGTAAATTGGATCCTGAATTGAAAATCTATAATCAGGAAATTAATAAAAGAAGAATCGGAATTGAGCATGTATTTGGCAGCCTAAAAACCTTCAAAATCCTTGCTGAGCGTTATCGAAATAGAGGTAAAAGGCTTGGTTTGAGATTCAATTTAATCGCTGGAATCTACAACTTGGAACTGAGCAAAAAATGATTTATGAAAGAGGTCTAAT
>NZ_JARDAL010000148.1:0-912 GCF_048957595.1 Acinetobacter sp. AS5
GTAAATCCACATGCAAATCACTAAGAATTTCTTCTCAAAAACAGTCTTATCAATTGCATTAATAAGTATATCAAACTTAACTTTTGCTAATAGCAGCACTTCGGAACAAGAAAGTAATATTACAAATGGTATGAGAGTCTTATTACAGGAGTCTGGTGGCTTAAGATATAGCCCCCAAGAATTGTATCCAGAATATTATTCAATGGAAAATGCAAATGGGGGAGATAATATTATTTTGACTGCAAGAAAGAGATCAGACGGATCTCACGATGATCATCTTAAAGAACATGGCGGACAAATTTATCAAGTAACAAGACTTGAAAATGCATGGATGGTTGATGAAGACGGTAAGGGCAACCTAGGAACAAAGCTTGAAACTTTGATTGGAACAGATGAAAATCGTCTATTTATTGAAGCCAATTCGGAAAAGTCAGAAAGTAATGATCCAAAATATGCTGTATCAGCACTTTATAGCCGTAACGTAGCCCCATTTTGGGATATACAAGCTGGTGTAAGATATAGCGAAGATAAAAATAGCAGCAACAGTGATCGAGTTGATGGTGTTATTGGTGTATTAGGATTAGCTCCTTATTTCTTTGAAACACAAGCTTATTTATACGGTGGTGAGAATAATTTTTGGGGAGCAAGTTTTGAATTAGAACGTGATTTGCTTTTAACTCAGAAACTTATTACTCAACCTTATATCGAAGCAGATGTAATATTTAGCGATGATTCTAACTATGCTGCAAAATCAGGTTTATCAGAACTAAAAACTGGTATCAAAACCCGATATGAGATTACTAAGCGAATTAAACCTTTCATTGATGTTGCTTACCAATATGAAAAAGGACAGAAAGCCACTTCTATGCAAGAGGCAACAGAGTCTGAAAAGGGATGGAAATATGGTGCAGG
>NZ_JARDAL010000149.1:0-890 GCF_048957595.1 Acinetobacter sp. AS5
TATAGTCAAATCATTATAAAACCAATACAATGGTGCAATGAGTTATTCAGAACATTTTAGACGTAAAATTTTAGCTAAGCTTGAGGAAGGTTATTCTATTCGAGCGGTAGCTGCACAATTTGAAATTAATAAAAATACCATTGTTGAATGGAAGAAACGTATAGAGATTAAAAAAACTCGTGTACGTAAACCTTCTAAAATTAACGATGATGCTTTACGTGAAGATGTTGAAAAGTATCCTGATGCTTATCAATATGAACGTGCTGCACGTTTTAATTGTGGTGTTTCATCTATTGGTGCTGCATTAAAGCGCTTAAATATTACAGTTAAAAAAAGACGTTAAGCCATCCTAAAGCAGATACAAAGCTTAGGGATAAATTTATTCTGCAAGTGAATGAATTAGAAAAAAACCATCCGATTATTTATCTGGATGAAAGTGGTTTTAAGTCACATGATTATAGACCTCATGGCTACTCACGAAAAGGAGTACCCTGTTTAGGGCAATATAATTGGCAATTAAAGAATCAGACCAATGCCATTGGAGCAATCCATGAGGGTAAGTTATTTTCAGTCGGTTTATTTGACTGCAAAATCAATTCAGATGTTTTTCATTTTTGGATTGAGCAATTCCTCATACCAGCATTACCAGAAAATAGTGTAGTGGTTATGGATAATGCAGCATTTCATAAAAGAGCAGATATTCAGGAGTTATTGGAACAACAAGGGCATAAAATTCTTTGGCTTCCTGCATACAGCCCTGATTTAAATCCTATAGAACACATGTGGGCATGGGTTAAACGTAAGCGTAAAGAATGGTTGATCGACTCAGTCGATGAGTTATTTCGAGTTTTTTTCGAATCTTGTATGAATAATAAAGTAGTTTGACTATA
>NZ_JARDAL010000150.1:0-860 GCF_048957595.1 Acinetobacter sp. AS5
CGAGCTTCCAAATGCTGCTTGCTGGTTTATATCGATGACGCCACTGGAAAGCTGTTGCATCTGCGCTTTTGTGAGGCTGAAACGACCTTTGATTATATGCTTTCAACCCGAGCCTACATTGAGCAATACGGCAAGCCTTTAGCGTTTTATAGCGATAAACACTCGGTATTCCGAGTGAATCAGAAATCGAGCCAAGATAGCCAGATCACGCAATTTGGGCGGATTCTGAATGAGTTAAATATTGATATTATCTTCGCCAACTCACCCCAGGCCAAAGGCCGTGTGGAACGTGCCAATAGAACACTCCAGGATCGCCTGATCAAGGAAATGCGCCTAGAAGGTATCTGTTCAATTGCCGAGGCAAATGCCTGGCTGCCCTGCTTTATTGAGCATTTCAATCAGAAGTTTGCCAAGTGTGCGCGAAACTCAAAGAATTTACATCGGCCATTAACCGAATCTGATCTTGAACTGGATGATATTTTTACCTGGCAGGAACCGCGTAAGGTCACCAAGAATCTGACCCTGACCTATGACAAATGTATTTATCTGCTTGAACCGATAGAGCTGAATCATAAGCTTGTTGGGCAATATATTTCATTTCTGGAGTACCCGGATGGGACTGTGGCCCTCATGCACGAGGGACGAAAGCTCAACTACAGCATTTTCAATAAATTAGCTGGGCTACAGCAGAATGAGATCGTTGAGAATAAACGGTTAGGTACAGTTCTGGCACATATTCAGCAACAGCATGAAGAGTTGGAAAAACAGAATAAACGTTCCCGTCTCAAGAAAAGTATGCCGAGTCGTAAAGCTCAGAAAGCTGTTATTGAACAAAGAAAGTTAAATCCTGTGCTTGACTC
>NZ_JARDAL010000151.1:0-855 GCF_048957595.1 Acinetobacter sp. AS5
TATGATAAGATTAACCCGTTAGGTCAGGTGGCCTAACTTAAATAAAAAAGTCTCCGACAAACCCGGTACGGTTCACAGATCTTTTGAATAACAGTTGGATCCAAACATGGGTCGAATTTCCTTAATTGATAACCTGCTATTATGTAAGCTAAATGCAGATAGCTTCTAAATGTTTCAGTTGGGTCTATGTGACCTAATATATGAGATAGTAAATACCAACAATCTTGTGGTGTTTGAGAGCGTACCAGCTCATTTCGGATTAGGTTGTAATGCTCGATTGAATAGTCCGTGAAGGTAGACACAAACGTGTAGTCTATATTTAGGATTAGCGCGAGAGAATTGGCCGCTGTATGCCGTAAGGAATGAAAAGAATAACGATGTCCTGGCAATAATGTATCGAGTATTCGTTGAAAAGGAAGTGTCACCAAATGTGGTTTAAGACGTTCAGCACTGTTCCACATTGTGAATAAGTACTGATTAGGAGTATAAGCACGGCGCCTTGTTTGGCAGTAATGCTGAAATTTAACATGCTCCTCTTGAGTCAGTAGAATTTGAATGTTGAGATTGCGTTCAGCACTATCCGTTTTAAGTAAGTGTTGTTGATGCTTGGCACGATATGGGCGAATCCAAATCGAACTTGCCTGAACACCTTCCACGTCTTTAATGCGAAGTCCAAGAATTTCATTAATCCGCATGCCCGTACGAAACGCTATCGTATATACGATACTGAGCATTGCTAAATCATGAGCCGTATAGCTTGGGCTTTCATGATATTTAAGGTAAGCATCCGGCTAACACAGCCTTACCAAGCGATCCTATAAGCCTTAATTTAGTCCCCACCTAAAAACAAGTGGG
>NZ_JARDAL010000152.1:0-833 GCF_048957595.1 Acinetobacter sp. AS5
TTTTTTATCGGTGGTTCATGCTCGGCAAGGTAGTCATCATGGGCTTGGCTTTTATACGCACTGTCAGCATACACGGCTGATTCATCATCTGTTAACAGCGTGGTAAAACATTGGGAATCATGGACATTGGCAGGGGTAGTTTCAACCTTTTTGACAAAGCTGTCTTCATCACAGTTGAGATGAATTTTAAAGCCGTAGGTGGTTTTTACTTTACCTGTACTGTCTTTTTTACTGACATAGGCGGCTTCGTTATCTTGGGTATTGTCGGTGTGTTTGCCTTTCTTAGGTCGTTTGTTTTTAGCTTCAACGATACTGGCATCGATGATGCTGACACTGCCCGCTTTGATAAAAATGTTTTGTTGGGCTAGTTGCTCATTGATTTGGTTGAACAATGGTTCAATCAGTCTAAGCTCACCTAGGTGTTTGTGGTATCGCCAAATGGTGCTATGGTCGGGTACATCATCCGTTAATGATAGGCCAACAAAGCGACGAAATAGTAAGTCTCGTGCCAGTTGTTTTTCCATGGCTGGATCCGATAGGTTATAGAGTTTTTGTAAGAGTAATACTTTAAACATGATGACAGGGTGAAAGGCAGATTCCCCACGCTCACTGCTATGAACGTGGCGTAAGGTTTGCTCGATAGTTTGCCAGTCAATTAGGTTGTGTAGTTCATCTAATTCTTCGATGGCTTTGTGAGCGTTAATGAGACTGTCTGCTAGGGAGAGTTGCCCTGTTTGTTTCCATGCCATAGTCGTGTTTTTTGCTAGGTGATTGATTTTATTGTATTATACCAATTTAATGAACTTTTGTGTGTTTATTCGTGCAAAGGTTTC
>NZ_JARDAL010000153.1:0-795 GCF_048957595.1 Acinetobacter sp. AS5
CATCTCGCGTCCACGGTCATAGGTCAACGTTTTACGCAGTTCTGCAGGTAAATATTTCAGAGCTTCAGTTAAAGCCTTGCGCACTGATTCTGCCTTTGCATCAGGTAATGTTGCCAAGATACAGAGCCGTGTATTTCGTTCAATAAGTGTTGCTATCGAACTTTTATTGTCTTTACCTTTAATTAAATCAGCTTCCCAATGACCCGGTATTTTTCTTTCTTGAACTTCGGCTGGGCGCTCATGAATAGTTTTAATATCCTGTAATATAGAATCTTTTTTAGGTTCACCGTTAGCTTTTCGCTTTTTATTTTCATGACGCAGACAGGATAATAAGTCTTTTTTCAACTCACCCTTGGGTAATGCTCGTATCGTTGAATAAATCGTTGTATGGCTTACATTCATTGTTTGATCCAAATCAGGAAATGTCTTTAAACGCTTTGCTATTTGCTGAGGAGACCATAAACAACGGATCGCTTCAACAATAAATTTCCAGAGGATTGAATCGATTTTGAGTTTTCTGTGACCACGTCTACGTCTAGCGAAGGTGTTATCAGAAGCATATCGAGCTTGATAAACGTCATTGATGCTATTTCTTTTAAGCTCACGATAGATCGTACTAGGATGTCTTTTAATGAGTTCAGCAAATTTTCTGGCTGAAAAGCCTTCTTTTCTTGACTCAAGCATTAATGCAGTACGATCTTCAAAGTTAAGATGATGGTATGACAATTTTATATACTCCATAAACCCTTTAAATTAATTAGGTGGTTTATGTCGCACTTCAAGTTTTACTCTGCC
>NZ_JARDAL010000154.1:0-788 GCF_048957595.1 Acinetobacter sp. AS5
GGTGGTGTTTCAAAAAGTATGCTGAAAAAAAGCAGGTTGGATTTTGATAAAATAGAGAAATGCGAATAACTCTAGAAATCAAGTGTCCAGCCTGCCTAAGTGACAGTATAAAGAAAAATGGCACAAAAGTAGATGGTAAGCAAAATTACCAATGTAAAATATGCAGACGTCAATTTATTGGTGATCATGCTCTCAGTTATCAAGGCTGTCACTCAGGTATCAAAACCAAAATATTACACCTCATGGTGCGAGGCAGTGGTGTCAGGGATATAGCAGAAATTGAAAGAGTAAGTATCGGTAAAGTTCTACGGACACTTAGCCAATCAAAATATCAACTTCGAGCACAGCAAAGTCATTATGAAACCCTTGAAGTAGATGAGTTTTGGACTTTTGTTGGTCATAAGCAAAATAAACAATGGCTAATTTATGCCTATCATCGAGAAACAGGTGAAATTGTTGCTTATGTATGGGGTAACCGAGATTTAGCCACTGCAAAACGACTTAAATTAAAATTGAAGCAGTTAGGTGTAAGCTATACATGTATATCAAGTGACCATTGGGATAGCTTTGTTACGACCTTTAAAGAATGCAAACAGTTGATTGGTAAATTTTTCACTGTGGGTATAGAAGGCAATAATTGTCGATTACGGCATCGAATCAGGCGAGGCTTTAGGAGAAGCTGCAACTTCTCCAAAAAGCTTGAAAATCATTTCAAAGCCTTTGATTTAGTGTTCTTTTATATCAATAATGGATTCGTTTAATGCCAGCATACTTTTTGAAACACCACC
>NZ_JARDAL010000155.1:0-786 GCF_048957595.1 Acinetobacter sp. AS5
GTTCAATTGCAGCGATTAGTCGATGCGGGTAATACCGTGGTTATGATTGAGCATGATATGCGTGCCGTTGCACAAGCTGATTGGGTGATAGATGTGGGCCCAGGAGCTGGAAATGCTGGTGGGCGTATTGTTGTGACAGGAACACCAAAACAGGTAGTACAGAACCTTGATAGTCGTACTGCATCATTTTTAGCAAATGAGTTGAAAAGTTCATATTAATCAATTTTTCTATGTCAATTTCATGCTTTGACCCTTGTTCAAGATATTCAGAAAGGGTTACAGCAGTCGGTTCAGGCTTTGAATTAAGTGAAAAAAAGAGAGTTGACCTCTCTTTTTTTGTTAGTAAATTGAATTTATTTAGTTTACATATTTAGAAGTCTGCTAAAAATTAAATTATCTAAAAATTTTTACTAATTTAAGGCATGATTTCTGTCTGTTGATAAAGACTAAAAATGCTGAATGAATAGTGGGAAAATATCAATAAATATGGTGTGAGTTGAATTTACTCGTTATAAAAATTGGCATCAACTATGGGGAAAGCAATGGATTATAAGTATTACGTTTATGTACATGAAACATTATCAGGTGAGGTATTTTATGTTGGCAAGGGGTGTGATGATAGGGCATGGCGTAAAGACCGGGATTTGAACTGGGATTTGTATGTTGAAAAATATCTAAATAATCAATACAACGTCAGAATTGTAATTGATGTGATTTGACAACACAAACGTAAACTGGACATTAAAGTCCTAAACTTTAACAATATAGTTGTAAAAAAAGAGAGAT
>NZ_JARDAL010000156.1:0-741 GCF_048957595.1 Acinetobacter sp. AS5
AAACTGGCAAAATGTAAAATCAACAACTTACATCAAATCTAATTGAATAAATCCACATTACAGTTCTAAACTCAATGGATTTTTCAGTTTAGAAAAATAGAGGTTTTTTACAATATAGTTGTAAACCTAGCCTTTCCAAATTGGTAAAACTTCTTCAAAGGAAACTAGATAGATGGTTTGGAAGATGAACTCGTTTCATTATGGTTGGTATTTTCACCGTTACCCAATCTTTTTGTTTCTGTAACTGCTTGAGATTTTATAAAAATTACAATACCTAAAACAATAATACCAACCACAAGAACTATTAATAGAATTTTATTCTTTTTCATAAGATTTTATAAAAACTGCCCAAATTTAAAATTGCAATCTTTTGCAGATGTGTATTGAGAAACAGCTCGCCCATTATCTAGGGTTTCATAGTGTGTACCGGATACATTCCAAAATCTTTTATCACTTTTAGGATCAACAAACCCTGCTCTAATACGATACCCACTTGGGTTACTTGAATTATCTGTTCGTTGGTTGCCATTAGTAGCTTTTTGATCTGTTTTTGCATATAGATTTTTATGTACACCTGTTAAAGCATCATAAGAAATAGATTCGTTATACCAACCATATCCAAAACTTGGAATATATGCTTCTGTAAAATTTGACATTTTTTTTAATCTCTCTTTTTTTACAACTATATTGTTAAAGTTTAGGACTTTAATGTCCAGTTTACGTTTGTGTTGTCAAATCACA
>NZ_JARDAL010000157.1:0-741 GCF_048957595.1 Acinetobacter sp. AS5
AAATGACCGCTATATTAACCAAGGGGGTCAGTTTTTAAATGCCATTAGGGGGTCATTTTTACACTGCCGCTAACAATGCTCTTTTAACCTTAAATAATCGGACATTAGCTTTTTCGCATTTAGAGGATTTTAATGATCCGTTCGAATGTACAACATTAGACTTGTATGATCATGTAATTTCAAAGCGAAATTCTAATGAGGTTTTGCAGCAGAAGTTTTCCAGAAAGTATTTATACATGTTTAACTAAACAGCCATTAAATCCATTGATGTGGGCACATTATGCAGATAGCCATAATGGTGTAGTAATTGGAATTGACGTAAATAAAGCCGGATTGAATGATGCTGATAAATTCATTATTACAGCAGACTGGGGTTCAGTCACATATTTAAGTGAAGAGCCGAAAAACTTAAATCGGTGTACTGTTGAATTTTTGAATAATGTTGAAAATTTAACTTGGGGAAAAGATAAAGAAATATTGAAACAAGCGCTACTTAATAAAATGCATTTTTGGAAGTATGAAGAAGAGGTAAGAATTGTGAAAAAAATTTCACCTTATATTTCTACCTATCATATACCACGTCAACGAAAGTATAATTTTGATGGTCAAGTATGGCAGAAAATTACACCAGGATTTAAACCAATTTATACATTGGAGATAAATCCTGGGTGGTGTTTTAAAAAGTATGCTGACATTAAATGAAGCCATTATTGATGTAAAAGAAGGTTAAGTCGAAGGCTT
>NZ_JARDAL010000158.1:0-692 GCF_048957595.1 Acinetobacter sp. AS5
GGCACTGTGGTACAGTCACCTGCTGCAAACACCCCTTTCACATTGGTTTCGTTGCGGTCGTTAATCACGATCTCGCCACGGTTGGTTAGCTCAACCGGGGTTTCTTTCAGGAAGTCCGTATTTGGCAACAAACCGATCTGCACGAAGATCCCGGCAAGTTCTACTGTATGCTCTTCATCCGTGGCACGGTCTTTGTATTTCAGACCCGTCACCTGTGAACCATCACCAACCACTTCTGTTGAAAGCGCATTCTTGATCACCGTGGTGTTCGGCAAGCTGTTCAGCTTGTCCTGCAGGACCTGATCCGCACGTAGCTTGGTATCAAACTCGACCAGCGTGACATGCTCTACAATCCCTGCCAGGTCAATCGCAGCCTCTACACCCGAGTTACCACCACCAATCACAGCGACACGTTTGCCTTTGAACAGAGGACCATCACAGTGCGGGCAGTAGGCTACACCACGGGTTTTATATTCCCGCTCACCTGGAACGTTCATCTCTCTCCAGCGTGCACCGGTCGAAAGAATCACGGTTTTCGATTCCAGTTTGGCACCATTCTCTAAAGTCACTTCCACCAGACCATTGGCTGTTTCATCCGCACCTTTGATGTTGGATACCCGTTGCAGGTTCATGATGTCGACACCATATTCACGCACGTGGGCTTCCATCTCGGCTGCAAATTTAGGACCTTG
>NZ_JARDAL010000159.1:0-687 GCF_048957595.1 Acinetobacter sp. AS5
ATTATGTTAAATGGAGGGAAAATCTATTTTTAAAGTGATAAAATTATTGTAGTTATTTTAAGAATAGCTGCTTTTGATACTTGATCATCTATCCTAATTAAAAACTGTTTTTTAATAATTTGGAATATAAATAAGATTTAGTTAAAATTAACATTATTCATATAAATTAAAATTATGTATTACATTTACTAATAATTTAAAATAATTAGTAGAAAAAAATTATGTTTTAATTATTTCTTTGATTATATAAGTTGAGAGTAAAAAATGATTAATACGGAATTTTCAGAGTGTATTTCTGCATGTACAAACTGTTCACTTATTTGTACTGAATGTGCAACTTCTTGTTTAAAAGAAAAAGATTTAGAGATGATGCGTGAATGTATTCAACGTTGTCTAGAATGTGCAGATATTTGTCAGTTATGTGTGCGTATGCAACAACATAACTCACCTTTCCTCAAAGAGATTTGTGAGCTTTGTGCTAAGATCTGTGAATATTGTGCGGAAGAGTGTGAAAAACATTCACATGATCATTGTAAAAAATGTGCTGAGGCTTGCCGTCAGTGTGCAGAAGAATGTCGAAAAATTGCCATGTAAAATACTTCAATAATGTTAATTATATGGCTCTAGACTAACATAATCATTCTGCTAGTCTAGAGCCTTTCCTAAAATTAACATAATACACCTTAT
>NZ_JARDAL010000160.1:0-678 GCF_048957595.1 Acinetobacter sp. AS5
AGCATTATCGTATGAATCACCAGTTGTACCGACTGATGCTCGTAAATTTGCAGCTTCTAAACGATTGGTATAGCGAATAGAAAGATATTGAACACCTCTATCGGAATGATGAATCACATTCTTTGGCATGCCTCGATCGTGCAATGCTTGCTCAAGTGCATCGAGTACCATATCTGTATTCATCCGTGTAGATACTTTCCATCCAACAATTGCTCGTGAGAACACATCAATAATAAAGGCGGTATAGACCCAGCCTGAATGAGTTTGAATATACGTAAAGTCACTGACCCATAATTGGTCAGGTCGATCAGCACTAAAATTACGTTTCACTAAATCATCTGCTCGTTTTTGATCATCTCGGTTGCGGGTAGTTTGTTTGTTCTTACCACGCCAAACACCTTGTATATCTAGCTTCTGCATCAATCGAGCAACTGTACAACGTGCAATAACATAGCCTTCACGTTTCAATTTTTGCCAAACTTTACGTACACCATATCGACCTAAACTTTCCTTCCAAATTCGTTTAATTTGTTCAGCATGATGCTCATCATGTAGATCTCGTTTCGCTCGATGTTCTGGATTGTCAGCGAGATCTAAAGTTCGGTAATAGGTTGAAGCTGCGATCGGTAAAATCCTACAAATCGCATCAACACCATATAAGTCTTTATTGTTATGGAT
>NZ_JARDAL010000161.1:0-663 GCF_048957595.1 Acinetobacter sp. AS5
TTTTTCTGCTTCTTCTTGGGTGAGATGCAAACCATAAAATTTATTAGTTGTTCCGTAGCTTTCATTAAGTACTGAATAGGGAATATATAAGGTGTACATGTCTTGTTCTACTGAGTACAACGTGATGAAGTCAGTCGTATATGAAAACTTGCCATTTTCGCTCTCTAGCTTGATTTGTTGGTGTTTAACGAGCTTGAGTGGTGAAATGCAGTCACCGCCATAGATCGCAACTGTGCCACGCTCTTTGTACAGCTTAATGAGTTTTTTGGTGCATTTTAACGGCTTGCCGTGTTTGTCCAATTTTGGTTGGTTGCGAACAAAGATGTTATAGCGAAGATTCGAGTCACCAAGCATCCCGCTTGTTGTTTCACTGATGGTCAATTGGCGTTTAGACTTCTTATAAAACTCTAATAAGCGTTGCTGTAAATTGAACCGTGAAACACCGCATTCGATGTCAAAATCTAGACTTTTAAAAGCGTTTTTATTACTGTTGTTTCCAAAGTAACAAACTGCATCGTTAAACATTTGCGTTAAGTTTGCAAAAATTAAGAGAAAGTCGTTTTGTGGGTACGGACGTTTTTGATACTGATGTGGTTCTAGGATTTTAGACCACGCCTATAAGTGATAATCTACTCCCCAATAAGCATGGGAAATGCTTGTTTT
>NZ_JARDAL010000162.1:0-630 GCF_048957595.1 Acinetobacter sp. AS5
TAGGGTCTGTTGACATTTACTGTTCATAATTAACCCTATAAAGGTAGCCATAAAAATATACAGGCTAAAGCAACAGAACTTTGATAATTTCTTTTGAGCTTGTCATATCGAGTAGCTATTCCTCTAAATTGCTTTAATCTACAAAACATATTTTCAACTAAATGCCTGATTTTATATAAATACCAGTCCATATGGTCATTGTTCGATTGGCTATTTGTTTTCTTTGGTATATTCGCTTTAGTCCCTGTTTTCCTGATCTGTTCACGCAGTGGTTCTGAATCATAGCCTTTATCTGCACATACCACTTTTGTCTCTTTTAAATCTAATGTTGATATTAAATCAGGTGCAACTTTAACATCATGTGTGGTTCCATCGGTAATCATGAAATCAATAGGATTGCCATGTGCATCAACAATCAAATGTATTTTTGAGGAGTTTCCTCCTACACTTTTAGAAATAGATTGATTCGCTATGCCGGCAGAATGTTGATGAGCACGTACATGAGAGCCATCAATAAAAATCCACTCCATATCGGGGCATGAGGCTAGTAATTTGAATAATCTAAGTAACTTACCGCTGCTTGACCAACGATTAAAACGTTTGAAAATAGAGTTTGAATGACCAAAACAA
>NZ_JARDAL010000163.1:0-618 GCF_048957595.1 Acinetobacter sp. AS5
TTCATGCGATGGCCACGTTTATTACAGAACAGGTAAGCACAATGCGGTTTGATGTAGCCAAAGGCTCTCACCACCTGAGCCATGATAGTATCCATCCCTGCTCGCATATCCAGAGGTTGGGTAGAAAGCCAGATTTCATCAATGCGGATCATGTTGCAAGTGCCTTGAGTAATTCTGCTAAAGCAGATATTTCTGATACTTGCCATTTCAAGCCAATTTCTACTTTTGAGTGGGGTAAAGTAATTTGAACCGTTAACATGTCAGTAGGAGTAGGATCTAATGGTGCAGAGCAAGATAAGGCAATAAATGCAGGTTTATTCGGTAGTGGTGAGCGATCATTCCCTGGCTTACCATCAATTAAGCGAATCCATTTGGATACAAGATTTGTATTCAATCCATGTTGCAAAGCGACCGAAGCAATTGAAACGTCCGGTGCTTTACAAGCCTGAACGATCTGCTGTTTAAATTCAGCACTGTATGTTCTTCGTTTTTTCGCAAGAGATGCGATGGATGTCTGGTGATTTGTAGTCATAAATTTTAGTCCCCACTTGTTTTTAAGTGGGGACTAAATTAAGGCTTATAGGATGAATTCATAAGGTGTGTTCAGCGGACGCTTAC
>NZ_JARDAL010000164.1:0-613 GCF_048957595.1 Acinetobacter sp. AS5
AGAGTTATTTGCATTTCTCTATTTTATCAAAATTCAACCTGCTTTTTTTTAGCATACTTTTTGATACACCACCAAATCCTGATGCCTTTGTTGATGTAACATTTGGATTAGGTTCATACCGGAAACTAAGACATTCACAAGAAAAGAAACTAATACTTGGGATCCTGATAATATAGAAAAATTAGATCGATTATATAACCTTTGTAGAAGTTTGAGTTTACCTATATTTAAAGTAGATAAAGATTATGATAGGTAGGGTCTTACACGTAAAAATATTGATATTTAAAAATATTAATTAATAATATTAGTTTTAAAGCATATTATGTTTTCTAAAGTTCCACTTCATTTTCTTTTCAAAAAATGAAGTATAGCCAGCGTAAAAACTCATTCTTTATTGATCATGTCCACACTCAATTTTTTATTATTTTATTTGTATGAATCAGTTATTGAGCTGTAATTATACGACCTCTACAAAAAGTCAATTAAAAAATATTAAAATAAACACCACTAAACTTATTCTTATATATCTGTCAAAGTAATAGATCTCTTTCATAAATCAAAAAACGATCTTCTTTTTGGTTAATATTTGCACTCCGGATTTCTTAGCATTCGT
>NZ_JARDAL010000165.1:0-579 GCF_048957595.1 Acinetobacter sp. AS5
TGGCCCGCATATAACCGAGCACTCATGAGTCGCGGAAATATTGCCATTTGGTTTGATCCTGCTACGCAATGGTATGCTCCATCAAAAGGCAAACAAGGGCGAAATCAAACCTACTCCGACGCAGCTATCCAATGCTGCTTAATGATTAAATCCTTATTCCGTCTATCTTTACGTATGGTCACTGGCTTTGTGCAAAGTCTGATTAAACTTTGCGGATTAAATTGGACCGCACCAGATTACAGTACGCTTTGTAGAAGACAAAAGCATATTGATATTGCAATCAGCTACCAAAAAAGTAGCGATGGGCTGCATCTACTCGTAGACTCTACAGGCATGAAGTTTCTAGGTGAGGGCGAATGGAAACGCAAGAAACATGGAGCTGAATATCGTCGCCAATGGCGTAAACTACATATTGGTATAGATGCCAAAACCCTACAAATACGCGCTATTCAGCTCACAACCAATAATGTCAGTGATTCACAGGTGCTTGGTGATTTACTTAATCAGATTCCACAAGATGAGCAGATTGACTCTGTTTATACCGATGGAGCTTATGACACCAAGCAATGCCGTCAGGTC
>NZ_JARDAL010000166.1:0-574 GCF_048957595.1 Acinetobacter sp. AS5
TGACCATAATAAAATGACGATGCTTGTCCTTTACGTAGTGCACGCATGACTTCAATACCTTTAATTGTGGCATAAGCCGTCTTCATAGATTTGAATCCTAATGTGGCCCTGATGATCCGCTTTAGCTTGCCATGATCACATTCAATCACGTTATTTTTATACTTAATCTGCCTGTGCTCAAGGTCTGGTGGACATTTACCTTCCCGTTTTAACCGTGATAAAGCACGTCCATATGTGGGTGCTTTATCCGTGTTGATCACTTGTGGAATTTGCCACTTCTTCACATTATTTAAAATTTTTCCAAGAAAACAATATGCTGATTTGGTATTACGTCTAGAAGAAAGATAAAAATCAATGGTATCGCCACGTTGATCGACTGCACGATACAGATAAGACCATCGTCCATTCACTTTTACATAGGTTTCATCAATATGCCACGAGCTCAGATCTGTAGGATTACGCCAATACCAGCGTAAACGTTTTTCTATTTCAGGAGCATAACGTTGAACCCAACGGTAAATAGTCGTGTGATCAACATTCACACCCCGTTCGGCCAGCATTTCCTGCAGTTCAC
>NZ_JARDAL010000167.1:0-531 GCF_048957595.1 Acinetobacter sp. AS5
TGGTATTGTAAATATGGCATCAGCTATCGTGAACTTCAAGAAATGCTCGCTGAACGAGGCATAAATGTGGATCACAGTACAATTTATCGTTGGGTTCAGCGTTATGCTCCAGAAATGGAAAAACGGTTACGCTGGTATTGGCGTAATCCTACAGATTTACATTCATGGCATATGGATGAGACTTATATCAAAGTGAAGGGGCGATGGACTTACCTGTATCGTGCAGTTGATCAACGGGGTCATACGATTGACTTTTACCTTTCCGCTAGACGGAACAGTAAATCAGCCTATAGTTTTCTAGGAAAGATCTTCAATACGGTGAAAAAATGGCAAATTCCACGGGTCATCAATACAGATAAAGCAGCGACCTATGGCCATGCTTTATCACGATTAAAGCGAGAAGGAAAATGTCCAGTAGATATTGAGCACAGGCAGATTAAGTATAAAAATAATGTCATTGAATGTGATCATGGTAAGTTAAAGCGAATCATCAGGGCCACATTAGGATTCAAATCTATGAAGACTGCTTAT